>NZ_JBHGXH010000292.1:0-7149 GCF_041936445.1 Candidatus Darwinibacter acetoxidans
CCTACCTCGGAAGATCTTGGGTTACCGCACACCGTTGGAGCTCTTCCAGGAGGAACTATCGAAGCTGGACGCAACTGTGAAATGCTTTATAGAACGGGTTTCTGGCTAGCCGTTGCATTTGCTATTGCACTTTAGAGAAAAATTTCCAGATCGCGATCGAGAACCGGAGATAGGCCTCCGGCTCTCGGTTTGCAAACTGCTTAGGATCAGCTGCCCTCGGCAGCCGCAACCACAATGCTCTTTTCCCCGTAGATCTCCAACAGCTGGCCTTGCTCTTCCACCGTTCCCCGCACCACCAGGCGGTAGGAACCGGGCTCCTCCGGCGCCTGGACGGTAAGCAGCCTGGTCTCCACGAGCTCGCCGCCGCTGAGGCCCCGTTCCATTACGAGCACTTCTTCCGCATCGCCCTCCTGCCAGATTTCCAGCCGGGGAGGGGCCGGTGTGCCCTGGCTCGAAAGGTGGGCATCCAAAGTGAGTTCCACCACTTCCCCCGGCTGCACCAGCTGCGGCCCGGAAGGGGGCAGCACGGCGGTGAGCATGCGCATGGGCACCGCTTCCTCAGCCTCAGGGAGTGGGGGCGGCTGGGGGTTCCAGACCGCTTGGAATACGAACACCAAAACCAGCACCGCAGCCGCTGCAGTTCCCAGCCACAGGGGCTGTCTGCTGCGCTTGGGTTTGGGCTGCAGCTGGGAGGAAATCCTCTGCCAGAGTTCATCGGGGGAACCGGGCCACTGGCTGTTGGCCCTGAGCGCTTCTCTGATCCGCTCATCTAAATTCATCTCTGCCACCTCCTTCGGATTCCGTCAGGTAGCCTTTGAGCCGCTGCCGCGCGGTGTAAAGGCGGGACTTCACTGTGGTTTGGGGAAGGCGCAGTGTCTGCGCGATTTCCGCCTCTGTCAGCTCAGCCACATACTTGAGCAGCAGGGGCAGGCGGTGCTTGTCGTCGAGTTTGTTGATGGCGGTAAAGAGCTCATCGAGGCCTTCCCGTTCCAGGGCGCTGCCCTCGGGGTTGAGGGAAGCATGGGGGTTTTCCTCCTCAAACTCATAGGGCAGATGGCCCCGATCAAGTTTGCTTTTGGTGCGCTTCGCCTTGTTGATCACGATCCTGGTGAACCAGGGTTTAAAGGGCCGATGCTCCTGGAAGCTGGGTAGGGAGCGGAAGGCCTGCACAAACGCTTCCTGCACGGCATCTTCAGCCGTGGCCCAGTTGCGGGTGACCAGATAGGCCAGGCGGATGGCGCTGTCCAGGTGCAGCCGGAAAATCTCTTCCAAGGCTGCGTGTTCTCCTCTTTTGGCACGCTTTATGAGTTCCCGCTCAGCCAAGTCCACGGCAATCCTCCTCTCCTCTTTCACCTTATATATCCCGCCAGAGTAAAAAAAGTTTATCGCTAAGTTTGCTATTTTTCCGGGGAAAGCCTTTATTCATCGGCCTTGGGAAGAATTTGGCGGTTCTGTGCCAGAATTAGGCTAAATAGCAGGGTTTATCGTGGGTCCGTCGAATCTTACCATTGTGTATATTTTCACCCAATTGGATATCGGCCCTAAGGGGGTGGCGGCTGTTACTAGGCATGAACCGTTCATACTAGGACTTCAGACCCCTCAGTTTGAACTAGAAGACCGAGTAATCAATGCACTGATGCATGTCCTTTACCAAAAAAGCCCGCGCGAAGAGGGGCATTCCCGCCGAGTGAGTAAGATCTGCTTCGCCATCGGTGAGCAGATGGGCCTAGAGCACGAGCAGAAGATCGAGTTAGCCAAAGTTGGTCTGCTGCACGATCTCGGCAAAATTTCCATCCCCAGCGACATTCTCAACAAGGCGCAGCCGCTCCTGCCTTGGGAGTGGAAGGAAATCCACGCACATCCAGTGAACGGGCATCGCTTTTTGAGCGCTGTGGTTGGCATGGCGGAGATCGCCGAAGCGACTTTGGCCCACCACGAGCGCATGGATGGGAGCGGCTACCCGTACGGACTGCGGGGGGGACAGATTCCCCTCATGGCCAGGATTGTGGCGGTGGCCGACGCCTACGATGCCATGGTCAGTGCCCGCCCCTACCGGCAGGCCTACAGCCACGAACAGGCCATGCAGGAGCTGATGCGGGGTGCAGGCAAGCAGTTTGATGCCCGTGTAGTTGAGGCCTTTTGCGGACTCTTATGTAAAGGTATAGTGTGATCAGGTCTTATAGATCGTGAAACGGCGACCGTCTGGCCGCCGTTTTTGTGATCAATACCCCATTTCCTCGAGGATGCGGGCCAGGGTGCGCAGGCGCTCGGCGATGAGCTCCCCGTCCCGGGCTAAGGCATCCACGAAGAGCCGGATATCCTCCGCGATCATCTCGTTTTCCGTGCACACCGCCACAGTCATGGCATCGCCCTGCAGGCCCACCCTGTCGATCTGGGGGTTTTCCGGATCGTAGAAGTTCGGATAGCGGTAGGCCTCATCAAAGTACAGCTTGGCCCGGCACACCAAAATGGCCAGATCCAGCACCCTGTGCAGGGGAAGCTCCTCCGACTGCCGAGACCACCGCTGACCCGTGTGGCGCCAGACCTTGGCGGAAATGTCCACCCGGCCCCGCTCGTTCCACTGGGCGAGCCCTAAGGATAGGCCTTTGGCATCTGAATGGTAGGCGTTGCGGCCGTCTACGTTGCTGTAATCCTCAACTACAATCACCGGCTTGTGCTTGAGATCCGTTGGTATCTTCATCTCCATTCTCCTTTGTCTGGGTAGTAAGGTAGTAAAGCACTGAAGTAGTAAAGCAGTAAAGTACTAGATCAAGTATAGCCCAAAAGCGCATCGCTGTCAAGAAGGGTCGGCGGGGCAGGAAGAACTGCCGGGGAGGAGAAGTTAGATAGAAAATGATGATGGGAGTGATAACAGCTTGAAAAAAATCGCGATCGTCAGCTTCCAGGGTGAGATGCCCTGCTTTATCCACGCGCTGCTCAACACCTGGAACTACCATTCCAGGGGGTATGAAGTGGCCCTGATTATCGAAGGGGCCTCCACCGCCCGCCTGGCCGAGATCACCAAATCGCCCCAGGCGGGACTGTGGGAAAAGATCAAGGAACAGGGCTTGATCCGCTCCGTATGCAAAGCCTGCGCCGCCCAGATGGGCACGCTGCAGGAGGCCGAGGCCCAGGGACTGCCCATCGATGCCGCCCTGTCAGGCCATTCTGATCTAGAGGTGTTCACCGCCCAGGGGTTCGAGATCATTCTTTTCTAGAAGGAGGGTCTGCATGTACCTGCACTGCTTCGACGATGTGAAAAGGCTCACTGTAGAACTGGTCAAGATTCCCAGCATGGTGAAAACCAGCGGTGAAGCGGAGTGCGCCCGCAGGATCCATGAGTTCTACCAAAGCCTCCCCTATTTCCAAAAGCACCCCGAGCATCTTGTGCTTCAGCGGACCGAAGACGATGAAATAGAGCGCTACAATGTCCTGGCCATGGTCAAGGGAACGGGGGGCGATGCCAAACGCACCGTGATCCTCATGGGGCACATCGATACGGTGGGAGTTGATGATTTTGGCAGCCTCAAGGAGTACGCCTTCGATCCTGAGCGGCTGCCGGAGGTTCTGCGCCAGATGGATTTGGGGGAAGATGTGCGGCGGGACCTGGACTCCGGTGAGTACATGTTCGGCCGGGGGGCTTTGGATATGAAAGCGGGCGTGGCGGGCCAGATGTGGCTCATCCGCTATTTCTCCCAGCATCCCGAAGAGCTCAACGGCAATCTCATCGCCATCGCGGAATGCGATGAAGAAGATAACTCCCACGGCATCATCTCCGCGCTGAAGGTGCTGAAGCAGTGGAAAGCAGAGCACGGTTTGGAGTATGTCGCGGCCATCAACGCGGATTACTCCACGCCCTACCACGAGCTGGATGAAAACCGCTACGTCTATTTCGGCACCATCGGCAAGCTCCTGCCCACGTTCTACGTGGTGGGCAAGGAAACCCATGTGGGCCAGGCCTTCGGCGGGCTCAACCCCAATTTGCTGGTGGCGGAGCTCACCAGGCTGATCGAGCTCAATCCGGAGCTGTGCGACGAGGCCCAGGGGGAGGTGACCGTGCCGCCCACTTCCCTTAAGCAGGCCGACTGCAAAGATGCCTATACTGTCCAGACACCCCTGGCCGCCTACGCTTACTACAACGTGTTCACCCACAGCCTGAGCCCCAGGGAAATCATGGCCAAGATGAAGGAGAAGGCCCGGGAAGCCTTCGACAACGTGATCACCTACCTTGATGAGGCTTACAGGACTTTCTGCCAGCGCAGCGGGCACACCTACACCAGGCTTCCCTGGAAAACCCGGGTGTACACCTGGGAGGAGTTCTACAGCGAACTGGTTGCGCAGCACGGTGAGGGTTTCGTTCAGCATCTGCGGGAATTCGCCCGGGAGCTGCAGCAAAGGGACCCTGCCTTGGATCTGAGGGACTTCAATGTGCGCCTGGTGGCGGAGGCCTGGCAGTGGGCCCGGGATAAGAGCCCGGCCATCATTGTCTTCAATTCCTCCACCTATTTTGCTAGGATAGAGATGACCGGCAGGACGGAGGCGGAACGGAGGCTGCTGGAGAGCGTCAAAGCGGCGGTCTCGGAGGTGCAGCCCCATTCGGATCGGCCCATTGTCACCAAGATGTTCTACCCGTACATCTCCGACTCCAGCTTTATGGCTTTGGGGGATGAGCGGGAAGAGCTGGACGCCTTGGAGAAGAACACGCCGGCCTGGGGCGTTAAGTACACCCATCCCATCGAGGATATTGCCGCGGTCAATGTGCCCGTGGTGAACATCGGCACCTTCGGGAAGGACGGCCACAAGCTCACCGAGCGGGTGCACATGCGGCACACCTTTGAGCTGATTCCCAACATCACCTTCCGGACGATCAAAAAGCTTTTAGGTTGAGCCTAGGGCCCCAGGCGGCAGCGCCACTGCAGAGTGGCAGTATCGATCATGGAGCAAAGGGGATAGCTGTGACAGCACTATTGGTAATCATCTACGTGGCCTTTATCAGCCTGGGGCTGCCCGATTCCATCATGGGCAGCGCCTGGCCTGTAATCAGATTGGATCTGCAGGCGCCGGTGAGCCTGGTGGGGTATCTATCCATGGCCGTCAGCGCGGGGACGGTGATCTCCAGCCTGGCGAGCAGTAAAGTGGTCTCCCGCTTCGGGACGGCTAAGGTAACTATCGTCAGCGTACTGATGACCGCCGCAGCTCTGTTGGGCTTCAGCCTGGCGGGGCATGCGGCCTGGCTTTTTCTTCTGGCCATACCCCTGGGACTGGGCGCCGGGAGTGTGGATGCGGCCCTGAACAACTTCGTGGCGCTGCACTACAAGTCCATGCACATGAACTGGCTGCACTGCTTCTGGGGAGTGGGCCACCGCGGGACCGATGATCATGTCCTTCTTTCTGGCTGGCGGCGGCTGGCGCAGAGGCTACGGAACCATTGCTGCGCTGCAGTTTGCCCTGGTGGCGGTCCTGTGGCTGTCCCGGAGGCTCTGGCAGGGGAGGGACGTGACCAGCCAGGGTGGGGACGGTGGGCAGAACACCCTCTCCAACCGGGACGCGCTGCGGCTGCCCCATGCCAAGCTGGCCTTGGTGGCTTTTGTGGGTTTTAGCGTTACCGAGATCACCGCGGGGCTTTGGAGCAGCAGCTACCTGGTGGGCGTGGAAGGGATGGCCCCCGCGGTCGCGGCCCGCTGGAGCGCGGCCTTTTACGGCGGCATCACCGTGGGGCGCCTGCTTTCGGGCTTTTTGTTCATCAAGTTGAAAAACGAAAGCTTGATCCGGGGGGGCCAGGTGATCTGCGCCCTGGGGGCGCTCCTGCTCATGCTGCCCCTGCCCGCGAGCCTCTCCGCCTTGGGTTTTGTGCTCCTGGGTCTGGGCACCGCTCCCATTTTTCCGGCCATGCTCCATGAAACCCCCCGGCGCTTCGGGGAAGCTGCCTCGGGGGCGGTTATGGGCCTGCAGATGGCGGTGGCCTACACAGGGGGGACCCTGGGCCCGCCCCTTTTTGGGGCTCTAGCCTCGCTCACTTCCCTGAAGCTCCTGCCCTATTACCTCCTGGCAGCCATCTGCACCATGCTGGTGGCTTCGGAGCTTCTGGCCAGGCGCCTGGCCCGCGGGGAAGGGGCGGCCAATTAGGAAGCAGAAACGAAAAGGAGAGCCGCGGGGCTCTCCTGGCTGCTTGCTAAAAGGCGAATTCCATCTGCACTGTGGCGCTGACTTCCACATCACCGGGGCTGATGGTGGTCCCGGCTTGGGCATCGGCCCGGAAGGCCACTGCGCTCACCATGGGAGCGTAGGAGCTGTAGCTCTCGCCCATGGTGATCAGCTCGCCCAGGGTCACGCCGGCCGCTTCCGCCATGGCCTCAGCCTTGGCTCGGCCCTGGCGCACCGCGAGCTTGAGTGCTTCCAGCTGCAGGGACTGTTTGTCCTGGACATCGAAGCGGATGCCCTGTACCTGGTTGGCGCCGGCCTTCACCGCTGCATCGATGATCTCCCCTAGTCCCTCCAGGTCAGTTGTGGTGATGTTGATCCTGTTCTGCACCCAATAGGTGACCACTGTTTCTTCCTGGTTGGTGCCGCGGTTGAGGATCTGCGTGGAACCGTAGATGTTGTAGCCGCTGGTGGACACTTCTTTTTCCGTCAGGCCCAGATCCCGCAGGGCCGCCATGACCCGGGCCATGATGTTGGCGTTGTCCTGGGCGGCCTTTTCTGCTGAAGGATCCTGCGTCTCCACTCCCAGGGTGATGTAGGCGATATCAGGGCTGGCGGTAACCACGGCTGTGCCGCTAACCTGCAGGCGCTTCTGGTCAGAGCTGGCCAGGGCCGCAGGAGAAACCGCCCCGCTGAGGAGGACCACAAGCAGCGTGACAATTCCGGTTTTGAGCAGAGTTCTGCGCATTATCATCTTCCTTTCTCGGTTTAGGCTTGCTTTCACTTTATATATCCTTCGAGGTGCCAAGAAGTTTATTGATCCGGCGAGAATTTTCCCCGACCAGGATCCAAGGGGCAGAAGGGCCCGGCAGAAATGCAACTCTAAATGAAACGGATTTTCGCTCGTCTTCTCTCTGACTCAACGAAGGGTTTCTGTTCCTCGCTCGGCTTGGTTTATCCTGCTCGTGCCAGACTTTCCACCGCTTCCCATGCAGATATGCCGTTTAG
>NZ_JBHGXH010000293.1:0-43172 GCF_041936445.1 Candidatus Darwinibacter acetoxidans
CAATATCAACAAGTTGCATGCCAAGATACAGAGCGGGCGAACCGGAATGGCGCTACACCCTTTGAACCAAGCTGCTTAAGGCACACCACTGACCCTAGGGAGTCTTTTTCGCGCGCCCAAAAACACTCGTATGTGTCTGCCATCTCAAGATCTGTCCAACTCTGGGCGCATTTTCAGGCCAAGAGACACAAAAAGGAGCGTTGCTCCTACTCAATCGAGTAGTTCTGCAACGCCCCCGCTCATCGGTCTGAGTGAACCTATAAGCCGAGTTCTGTCGAGGATGATCATCTATCTAGGGCTCTAGTTGCCTAAAGCCTCTTGCGGTCAACCCGAAAGTCAAGCGAGACGGGCCGCCTCTCCTTTCCTATTTGACCTTGCTCCGGATGGGGTTTACCTAGCCGGTTAGTCACCTAACCGCTGGTGAGCTCTTACCTCACCGTTTCACCCTTACCCTAGCTGAAAGCGTCAGCCAAGGCGGTATATTTCTGTGGCACTAGCCTTAGAGTCACCTCTACTGGGCGTTACCCAGCATCCTGCCCTGTGGAGCTCGGACTTTCCTCAAAGGGTATCCCTTCGCGATCATCCGGTTCACTCAGCATTCCCTCTATAGTATACCACGTTCAGCTGGAACTGCAAATCTGTCGCTGAAAACAGTAAGTGTCAACGTTTAGTAGGTTGAGACCTCGCAGTTGCTTGTTTCACGGACCCAAGACCAGGATGGGGCGGTTGCGCTTCTAGGTACTGGCCAGGCCAGCTAATGCCCGAAGCGCGATTTTCCACGGCCGAGTCGGCCCGTTCAAACTCGGAATACAAACGTGCCGCCAAGTCGGGTCCTGCAGCAGAGTTCTAGATGCGATTCTCTTCCGAATGGTGGCCTCTTTGACAGGATTCTGGATGTCTTCGTGGGATGTCTCCTCCAGCCACTGGTGCAGCTGACCGTTCGCTCTCAGCATAAGCAGGAGCGCCATGCACCAAGCACCCTCTCTGCTCCATCTCATCCCGCGCTTCTTCATTCGGTTGGCCAGCTTCTTGTCTACCATGGTCTCCGCAACGCCCAACCCGCTGAAGAAATAACCTTGTCTTTGCTCCTCACGCAACCGGCTCCTGTAGTCCACCAAATGGCTAGGATACTTCCGGCACTGCCTCAAAAGCTTGTTGAAAAGCTTTCGCTTCTTCTCTGGAACCTCGGGCTCCAATGACTCCAGAGTATCCATGAATACTTGAATGTCACCCGTCTCCAGAACAGACATGAGCTCCTTGGCTTTGTTTCTAAAAAGCAAGCGGAGATCTCGCATCAGATGGAACCTGTCCAGTTGAACTATGCAACCTTTAAAGTAGACTCCAGCCTGTTCTTGAATCCATCGTGCCCCATCGCCGTTGACGATCACCTGGATGACTGAAAAGTCATACCGCTCACTTAAGCAGGCGGAAAAGCTCTCCCAGAAATCATCTCCATTCTCGAAAGCTCCCATCATGACCGTAGCGTTCTGCAGCTTACGCTGTTTACCCTGGATTTCCCAACCCTCGTAAGCTACTCCAAGCTTGATCTCCTGTTTCCTACCATGTCCCCCCTGCAGCCCGACCAAAAGCCCATCGACTTCCAGAATCAAAAAAGGTACCTTTTTCTTACCGGTGGGCGAGGATAGCTCCTGCCCAAACTCAAACACTAGCCTGCGTTGATTCTCCAGCCGCTTCTTCACAAGCTCACCATAGCGGCGAACTTCCGCATGCACAGTAGCATGACTGACTCGAGGAAAGCCTGCTTCTTCCAAAACCTCAGCTGATTCGCGAAAGGAAAGCCTGGTACTCAGGGAAACCATCAGCCTAAGCAAGCCATGCGTAACTCTCCGCCTGGGCTGAATCTTGAGCGCCTCATCAAGGAGAAACCTACAACGGGCCTTCTTCCCGTTCGTGGCCTTCCTGTACAGTCTTCGCGTAATTCGGATTTCGCCTATCTTTGTGAGAATCGTCCTCGAACGTTTTCCCACACACACTAATCCTTCCGCACGGTGCTTCAGCAGCTCATCATCGAGCGTCTGGAGCACCACCATGAACAGCTCCCGAGCAAAGGCCAAACACGCCTCTTCAAGAGTATTGATATCTACTGTATCTTCAAGTAAACTAAGGATGAGAGCGGTGTTGCTAACATCGCTTCTCATGAGACCTCGCCTCCTAACTGCTACTGATTTGTGTGCGGGGTCTCTTTTTTTATGTCTACACCAGGAACTCCTTCCAAACCCCTACTAAAACCTTACACTAACACTTCAGGCCGTGTCCTCTAAACGACCGTCCCAGCTTGTCCCGGGGCAATTCCGGGATTAAGCCGAGAACTTTCCCAAAAATGTTGCGAAATTTTTAAGGGAAAGGCAGGAACTGGGCTTACTGTGGGAGAAAATATCCTGCAAAGCAGACAGCTAAAGCGTTCACCCCTTAGCTGATGCGGCGTTGAGATGCTTTAGGCGCCCCGGCGCTGTATGCGCTCGGGGCGCAATTTAGATCAGGGACCATAGATATAGAAGGGTGCAGGCACGGGGAAGGCAGGTGGTCGCTTGCATATACTCGGCAATCTCTTTAGGGACAACATTAAAACGGTGATTCCCATTGTAGCGGTGGTCTTAGTGCTCAACTTCACCCTGGTGCCCTTGGGGTTTACGGCGATGGCGAGGTTCGTGGTTGGTTCCGTTTTGATCGTCATCGGCCTGTCTCTCTTCCTCTTCGGGGTGGAAATCGGGATCACCCCCATGGGCAGCCTCACGGGTTCCTCCTTGGTGAAGACCAACAACCTCCCGGTGGTTCTTTTGGCCGGGCTCCTCCTTGGCTTTTTCATTTCCATCGCGGAACCCGGATTGATGGTCCTGGCCTATCAGGTGGATTTTGTAACCTTGTCGGCCATTTCTTCCTGGACGCTGCTCGTGGTGGTATCCACTGGCCTGGCCATCATGGTGTCCCTGGGCTTTCTGCGGGTCGTTGTGCACATGTCTTTGAAGCTCTTTTTGCTCATTTCCTACCTGATCATTTTTGTCCTGGCGTTGTTCACCCAGCCGGAGTTTTTGGCCATTGCCTTTGATTCCTCGGGGGCCACAACGGGCATTTTGGCTGTCCCCTTTCTCTTGGCCCTGGCTGTGGGCATCTCCCGCCTGCGCAAGGACAGCGTGGCCTCGGAGGCAGATAGTTTCGGCCTGGTGGCCATCGCCTCTGCCGGCGCGATCATGAGTGTGCTGGTTTTGAACATCATCATCGGCACCCAAGAGTACGCTGTGGCCAGTCTGGAGCCCATAGAACTGGGCAATGCAGCCATCCTCAAGCCCTTCTGGGATTTCATCCCCACCGCCCTGCGGGAAGGTTTTGTCAGCCTTTTGCCTTTGACCGTTTCCCTGTTTGTGCTGCAGAAGCTCCTCTTCCATCTGGAGCGGAAGCAGTTTGCCCGGATGGTCAAAGGGTTTGTTTACGCCTTCATCGGGTTGATTGTCTTCCTCACTGGTGTGTACGGCGGGTTTATGGAGATCGCCAGTGAGATCGGTCTGCGCTTGGCGGGGCTGGAGAACAAGGTGTGGCTGATCGTCACCGCATTTGCTTTGGGCTTTTTCACCATTTTGGCGGAGCCTGCGGTGTATGTGCTGACCCACACGATTGAAGATGTGACCAGCGGGTACGTTAAGCGTAAGGCCGTGGGCGCGGCCTTGTCCATCGGCGTGGGCTCAGCGGTGGCCATGGCTGTGATCAGGATTCTAACCCCCGCGATTCAACTGTGGCATATTCTGCTGCCCAGTTATATAATTGCAGTCAGCATGATGTACTACGCCCCTAACCTGTTTGTAGGCATCGCCTTTGATGCCGGTGGGGTAGCCACCGGGCCCATGACGGCCACTTTCATTTTGGCCTTTGTCCAGGGGGCGGCCAGTGCCTTCGAAGGAGCTAATCTGCTGCGGGACGGCTTTGGCATGATCGCCCTGGTGGCTACAGCTCCCATCATCACATTACAGATACTTGGCTTCATTTTCCAGGCCAGGTCGAGGAAACAAGGAGTTGATACTGGTGCAGAAGGAGAACTCGGCTGAGAAGCAATATGAGCTGATCTGTGTCATCGTGAACCACGGCTTGGGAAGCAAGGCGCTCAGCGCGGCGAAGAAAGCTGGAGTAGCCGGCGGCACGATTATGCTCGGCCGAGGGACTGCCGACAATCGTTGGCTGAAACTGCTGGAGTTAACCGATATTCGCAAAGAGGTAGTGCTCATGGTCTGCGAAGAATCGGTTGGGGAACGAGCCCTTGCCGAAATCGATCGCGTGGTCAAATTCAGCCGCCCCAAGCACGGGATAGCCTTTACCATGCCGGTGGGTGCCTTCATCGGGTCGGGCGGCACCTATGATTACAAGTTCAGTGTGCAAAACGGAGGCGGAGACAGCATGTATCGTGCAGTATTTGTCATAGTGGACAAGGGCAAGGGAGAAACGGTCATGGACGTGGCCAGAGAAGCGGGGGCCCGCGGAGGGACCATTGTCAACGCCCGCGGCTCGGGGATCCACGAGACGGCGGTCTTTTTGAACATGGAGATCGAGCCGGAGAAAGAGATCGTGCTGATGCTCACTCCGGTGGATCTAACGGAGCGCATCGTCACCGCGGTGCGGGAGGGTCTGCGCATCGATGAGCCGGGTAACGGCATCATCTGGGTGCAGCCGGTGAACGAAACCTACGGCATCCTCAGATAAAAGATGGGCGGCCCTCTGCCCTGGCGGTCGCCTAAAGCTGCAGGGAACAGAAAAAGTGAGCTCGAATACCTTGAGCTCACTTTTTTGCTCCCTTTCTGCCTGGCCGGGGACCGGGTTTACAGTTGGCAAGGGATTGTCAGTGATGGCCTGCTAGTTGGTTTTGAGACCCGTGAACTGGAAAACGTTCTCGCCTGCCCGCAAGGTCCGCCCCACTTCCTCCCGGATGGTTAAAACGCCGCCCCCTTGAGGGATCACCAGCTGCACCTTGACCGAGGCGAAGGCTACCGGCAGATCCGTGAAGGTAAACGGGTTCTCCAGAAGATCCACTGTCTTGGCCGTCCCAGAGTGGGTGAGGGTCACCTCCATGGGGCCGTACCGGCCATCGTAGAGTTCACCATCGAGATACACGTAGGAGACGATGTAAGCCTTGTCTCCCCCTCCACCGCCCCCAGGCGTACAGCCGATCACCAGCAAAGCTCCCACAAGCAGCGTCCACAGCAACAGTGACTTGCTCCAAGATCTGGTCATGGTCATCTTCCTTCGTATAAGTGGCATTATATAACAAATCCCCCCGGGGCGATAGTAGCCGGCGTAATTTGATCTAGATCATTTTTTCCCCGGGGGGTGCCATGCTAAAATGAAGCCGCAAACGATGAGATATCTAGGAAGGGGATAGAGATGACCAGATTTCAGGAAACCATGGAACGCACTTTTAAGCTTCTAGACACCTACGTGCCGGTGGTGGCCCGGGTGCACGGTGCACACCATCCCGAGTTCCACGAAGTGCGCAGGCTCTTTGAGGAGATCAAGGCCAAGGTGGAGGCAGCGGGAGGCGGTCAGGCGGATCTTGCCCGGGAGTTCGCCCAGCTGCGCGAGCTCACAGATAACTACAAGGTCCCCGGGGATGTCTGCGAAAGCTACGCCGCGGTGTACGAAATGCTGGCTGAACTGGATGCGGCCTACCAAGCTTAAGCGGGCAGTGCAGGGAAGGGGTGAAACACATGCAGAGATTGATCCTGGGTGCCAAAGATAAACTCGCGCTGGCGAGCGGGCTCCTCATCGCCCTGGCCTTTCTCAACCGCTGGACGGTGGGGAGCGGGCCCCTTTTTGAGTGGGCCCTGATCCTTGCTTCCATTATCGGCGCACTACCCATCGCCATCCAGGCTTTCCAGGCCCTGCGGGTTAAGGTGGTCACCATTGACCTGCTGGTGACCATCGCTGTCTTGGGCGCCTTTGCCATCCGCAACTTCGAAGAGTCGGCCATCGTCACTTTCCTCTTTCTTTTTGGCGCCTATCTGGAACAGCGCACGCTGAACAAGACCCGTTCAGCCATCAAGGAGCTGGTGGAGCTGGCTCCCGAGACTGCCCTGAAGCAGATGGAAGATGGCGAGTTTGTGGAAGTAGATGTGGAAGATGTGGAAGTGGGCGACATTCTCCTGGTGAAAACCGGCGCCAAAGTGCCGGTGGACGGCACGGTGGTTTCCGGCGAGGGGAGCGTCAACGAGGCCAGCATCACCGGGGAGTCCCTGCCTGTGGCTAAGGAGCAGGGCTCCACAGTCTATGCCGGCACCATTTTGGACAACGGGACGCTGCAGATCGCGGCTGATCGCGTCGGTGAAGATACCACCTTCGGCAAGATCATCGAGCTGGTGGAAGAGGCCCAGGATTCTAAGTCAGAGGCAGAGCGCTTCATCGACCGCTTCGCCAAGTACTACACTCCAGCCGTTTTGGTTATCGGTTTTGCAGTCTGGCTGTTCAGCAAAGATCTGGAACTGGCCATCACCATCTTAGTCCTGGGCTGCCCTGGGGCCTTGGTGATCGGGGTTCCCGTGTCCAATGTGGCCGGGATCGGCAACGGCGCGCGCCACGGGGTGCTCTTTAAGGGCAGTGAAGTGATCGGTGATTTCAGCAGGCTGGACACGGTGGTTTTCGACAAGACCGGGACCCTGACCGCGGGCGTCCCTGCGGTCACCGAGACCAAGTACTACGGGGAAGACAGCGCAGAAGCCTTGGGCTATCTGGCCAGCATCGAGCGGGAGTCTGATCACCCCCTGGCCAAGGCGGTCTTGGAGGCCATTGGGGACGTTCGGGTCTTTCCTGTGGAAGCAACTGAGGTGGTCAAGGGCGCGGGCGTTGTGGCCACGGTAAACGGCCGGCGGGTGGCCGTGGGCAATGCCGCCCTCATGGAGAGGGAAAACGTCAAGCTCAGCGCTGAGGCCGAAGATGACCTGGCCCGCTTGGAAGCACAGGGGAACTCCCTCGTGCTCACCGCGGTGGACGGGGAGCTCAAGATCCTCATGGGGGTGCGCGATCAAATCCGCCCCGGCGTTAAAGCCGTGCTGAACAAGCTCAAGAGACTGAAAGTGAAAAACCTGGTTATGCTCTCCGGCGACAACCAGGGTACGGTGGATGCGGTCAGCCGTGAGTTGGGCTTAACGGAAGCCCACGGGAACATGCTGCCGGAGGAAAAAGCCGGGTATATCAAATCCCTGCTGGAGCAGGGACGCATCGTGGCCTTTGTCGGCGATGGGGTGAACGACAGCCCCTCCCTGGCTTTGGCGCAGATCGGCATCGCCATGGGGGGCGGCACAGATGTGGCTGTGGAAACTTCCGATGTGGTCTTGATGAACTCCAACATCGGACGCCTGCCCCATGCCTTGGGCCTGGCCAAGGCCACCGCCAGGAACATGAAGCAGAATATCCTCATCGCGGTGGGCGTTGTTCTGGTCCTGCTGGCCAGCGTGCTGTGGAGCGATTGGATGAACATGTCCATCGGCATGCTGGTTCATGAGGGCAGCATTTTAGCGGTGATCCTCAACGGCATGCGGCTGCTCCGCTACCGTTTGAGGGACTGAAGCAAAGAACTTGATCTGGATCAAGGATGCCTGCAAAAATGACAGGTATGATCATCTTAGAACCAAGAGAGGGGAGAACGCCATGAGAACTGCCACCATCCAGCTAGAAAGCCTAACCTGCCCATCCTGCATGCAGAAAATCGAGGCTGCTGTGAAAGCCGTGCCGGGTGTGGATACCACCACGGTACAGGTACTGTTCAACTCCAGCAAGGTGAAGCTGGACTTCAACGAGGCGGAGGTTTCCGTGGAGGAGATCGAAAACGCCATCAGGCGGGTTGGCTATGAGGTGCAGAAAACCAGGGTGAAATAGGTTGAGTAAGTGAAAGAGCCTGGCAGCAGGCTCTTTTTTTGATCAATACTGACCGGCAAGGATTTGGGCCTTGACCGTTGAATACAGAAAAAAACCGGGGCGGGGTAACCGAGAACAGAGATGGAGTCCTCGCTTGCGCCGCTCAGTGGGGGCATGAGGTAGTGGGGGGGTAAACAGATGCGCTTGTTAGCGGAGATCGACCGTCACAAAGGAGTTAACCGCACAGGCAAGGCGGTAAAAAGGGAAGCGGTACGGGCCATCATCCTCCGTGGAGGCGAAATCCTCCTTCTTTATGCAAAGGCAACCGGAGATTACAAGTTTCCCGGTGGGGGCGTGTTCCTGGGGGAAAGCCACGAGGAGGCGCTCTCCAGGGAACTTAAGGAGGAGTGCGGCGCTGAGCTGCTGCAGATACACCGGCCCTTCGGGAAAGTGGTGGAGTATGCCTTTCCCCGGGAACCGGATTTCGAGGTCTTCCGCATGACCTCCTACTACTACTTCTGTGCCATAGGCGCGGAGCTGGGCCAGCAGCATCTGGAAAGGTATGAGCTGGATCTCGGTCTGGAACCCCACTGGACAACCATACCCGAGGCCATTGCCGCCAACAAAGAAGCTTTAGGCAATGGCCGGGCGCCCAACTGGACCAGGCGGGAGACCACTGTGCTGAAACTGCTCTGGGAAGCGCTCCAAAGGGGCAGCGGAGTGCCGGGGGGTGCGGCGAGGGGAGTTCAAGGCTGATGGACTGGGAACCAGCTAAGCAGCTTTTGCTCTCTAAAGCCGCTGAGGATCGGATCTGGGCCTACCTGGAACTCCAGCAAGACTTGGTGTTTCCCAAGCTGGCACGGGAGCAGCGCTGGGTCTATGCGGCCGGTGCCTTGGAACTCGGCGCCCAGTGGGCCGCGGACTTCAAGGGCGTAGACCTGCTGGCGGCTGTGGGCCGAAGGGGCCTGGTCCTAACCACCGGTGATCTGGGACAAAGACTGCGGGCCGCCTATGCCCCGGGCTCCATCACCATCAACCGTCGGGCTTTGGAGCGGATCTGTCAGGCGCTGCCTGCCCATTTCCTCACCTACCAGCAGCTGGAGCGGGCCACCATTGCCCACGAGTTCTTCCACGCCCTGGAGGAGGAGAGGGGTTGCGTGGACCGCTGTTTTCCCGCGGTGACCATCTGGAAGCTGGGCCCCTGGCGGGTCAGAACGGCTAGGGTGCGTGCGGTGCGGGAGATCGCCGCGCACCGTTTTGCCAAGGAACTAGCCGCCCTGCCCTGTCTGCCCATTTTTTTTGATTGGTTTCTCCTGGCCGAAAGCTCCCCGGATTTCCGCAGCTCGCTTCCCCAGTTGATTGGGGAAGTTGAGGATTTGTTAAAGAATTCCGCAACCTAAAGCAGGAATATTTTGCCTAACGTAGAATAACCTGTAGGGAATTATTTCACATACTAAATTTAGAAGATGAAATAACCGGAAAGGATATCAGAGTAGCGATGCTGCGAGACTTATCCCACTACGAACAGGTAAAGGTGGCGAATCAGAGCAAGCTGCTGCGCGTCCTGTGCCAGAAGCCCGCGACCCGCAGTGAGCTGGCCAGGCTCACGGGATTGAGCCCGGCGACGGTCACCAACCTCACCAAAGAACTGATCGCGCAGGGACTGGTCCAGGAATCCCGGACGCTGGAATCCGTGGGCGGCCGGCCCCCTGTGCTTCTGGAGTTCAACTCCATGGCGGGAAAGGTGATCGGCGTGCGCATCTCCCGGACGCGGGTCCAGGCTGCCCTGGTCAACCTGGGGGCGGACGCTTTGGCCTGGTCAGAAGAGCTCCTGCCGGACCACAGTCCCGAAGCTGTGCTGCAGGCCGCCTTGGCGGTGGTGGGCAGGCTCTGTGTGCGCAACCGGGTCAACCTGGAGGAGCTGGTGGGCGTGGGTGTGGCGGTGCCGGGGATCGTGCAGGAAGCCAGCGGAACCGTGCGCTTAAGCACCTTCCTCAACTGGCGGGAAGTTCCCCTGGGGAGCCTTCTCCAGGAGGCTCTAGGCGTGCCTGTTTTGGTGCAGCGCAATGGTAATGCTTCCGCCCTGGCCGAGTGTTACCTCAGCGGCGAAGGGACCGTAACCGATCTGCTCTATGTTCACCTGGGGGATGGCATCGGCGCTGGCCTGGTGCTGGATGGCCGCATTTACTCTGGACGCACAGGGCGGGCGGGGGAGATCGGCCACAACATCGTGGATCCCCACGGGCCTCCGTGCCTCTGCGGCAACCGGGGCTGCCTGGAAGCGCTGGTTTCCGGCAATGCCCTGGCCAAGCAGGGCCAGCAGCTCGCGGCCAGCGGGAAAAGCCCCTATCTGCAGGCGGCGGCCCAAGAGTCCCCCCTGACCGCCGGGCACCTCATCGCCGCGGCGCTGCAGGGGGATGCCGCCGCGGGGGAGCTTCTCGTTAACGCCGGACAGTACATAGGAAAAGCGGTGGCCGGCATAGTTAATCTACTGGACATGGATGAAGTGGTGTTGGGCGGGGATCTCCTGGAGGCTGGAGAGATCCTCTTGGATTCCCTGGAGCGGAGCTTCTACAGTGCTCTGCTGCCCTTTAGGGTTCCCGAAGTGAGGCTGCGGGTTTCCACCATCGGGCCGAAGGCCGGCGTGCTGGGCGCAGCCACCGTAGTGATTCAGCATTTCCTATCCAAAGGGGGTCGATATTAGGCTGCTGCAAGTAAGTTGGTGTTGGCGCTGAGAAAACTCGGAAAGGAGAAGAGAGATGTTTCAAGCAGTGCTGATGATCATCTTTTTCTTGGTGATCGCGGTGTTGATGATCACCCGCAAGCTGCCCAGTCTCATCGCTCTGCCCCTTCTGGCCATCGGCATCGCCCTCATTGCCGGCGTGCCCCTGAAGGGTGTGGATGAAACGGGCAAGGACATCGGCTTGATCTCGAACATCATTGAGGCAGGTTCCATCCGCCTGGCCTCGGCCTTCACCGCGGTGATGTTCGGCGCTTGGCTCGGTGTGGTCATGGAACAGACGGGGATCGCCCAGCGCATCATCAAAATCGCCGCTGAACTGGGTGGAGACCGTCCGTTTTGGATCGCCTTGGCCATTTTGGTGGCTCTGACCATTCTCTTCACATCCATGGGCGGCTTGGGCGCCGTGATTATGCTGGGTTCCATTGTCCTTCCTATCCTCATCTCCGTGGGCATCGCTCCCTTGGCGGCCGCCTGCATCTTCTTGTTCGGCATGGCGGGGGGCTTGGCCTTGAACGTTTCCAACTGGGCGTTCTTCCAGGCCACAACCGGAGTACCCCTGGAGACCATCAGGAACTTCGCCTTGATCATCATGGCCCTCACCTTCATCACCGCGGTGATCTTCCTCTCCATGGAACTGCGCCGCGGTAAGGCTAAGGCGTTTTGGGCAGTGAAGACGGTGCAGGTTCCGGAAAAAGAAGTGGGCCTTGTGGCCTTGATCACGCCGCTGCTGCCCCTGCTGCTGATCACCATCTTCAAATGGCCCATCATCCCCGCTCTGCTGGTGGGTATCCTCTACGGGCTGGCGGTGACCCAAAGGAGCTGGAGCAGCTTCATCAACCTGCTCACCAAATCCGCCTTTGAGGGCATCGGTCAAGGCGCTCCCGCCATTATCCTCATGGTGGGGATCGGCATGGTGCTCAATGCGGTCTTCCATCCCCAAGTGGCGCAGACCATCGGTCCCTTACTGGAGCGGGTGGTTCCCAAGGGCCCCGCATCCTACTTCCTCTTCTTTACCCTCCTGGCACCGCTGGCTTTGTATCGCGGTCCCCTGAACCTTTTTGGGCTGGGCAGCGGTGTAGCCGGCTTGATGATCGGCCTGGGGCTGCTTCCGGCCACCGCGGTCATGAGCGCCCTCTTGGCGGTGGAAAGGATGCAGGCCATTGCCGACCCGACGAACACCCACAACGTGTGGCTGGCTGGTTATGCTGATGTGGACGTGAACCAGATCACCGCTAAGCTCCTGCCCTACGTCTGGCTGCTGGTGGCCGCCGGTGTGCTGGTGGCAACAATCATGTTCGTTTAGCTTATCCCGAGGGGGTGCCCCCTCGGCGGACTTATACATTTCATGGGGTGTTGGTAGTGAGAGTAAGGATTGGCATTGATGTCGGCGGCACGTTCACCGATGCAGTTGTACTGGATAGCGAGAGCTACGAACTTCTGGGCCAGGTCAAAGTGCCCACCACCCACTCCGCACCGGAGGGAGTGGCCAAGGGAATTGTGGAGGCCCTGCACCGGGTGTTGGAGGAGCACCAGATCGATCCCGGAGAGGTGGAGTTCATCGCCCACGGAACCACGCAGGCCACCAATGCGCTTTTGGAGGGCGATGTGGTCAAAGTGGGAGTGGTGAGCTTCGGCCAGGGTATGGAAGGGCGCAAGGTGCGCCTGGACACCCAAATCGAACCCATTGAACTGGCCCAGGGCCGCTACCTAACCTCTGTCCAGCGCCACGTGGAGGAGCTCCAGGCGGCGGGCCAGGCCATTTGCGAGCTGCGGCAGGAAGGGGCAGAGGTCATCGTTGCCGCCGCGTCCTTTTCGGTAGATGATCCCAGCCAGGAACAGGCCATTATGGAGCAGGCGGTGCAGGCCGGTTTGCCGGCGGTGGGCACCCATGAGATCTCCAAACTCTACGGCTTGAAGACCCGGACCAAGACGGCGGTGATCAATGCCAGCATCCTCCCGAAGATGATGGAGGCTGCTTCCCTGACTGAGCAGTCGGTGAAAGAATCGGGGATCGCCGTTCCCCTCATGGTCATGCGCTGCGATGGGGGGGTCATGAACATTGACGAGGTGATGCGCAGGCCAATTCTAACCATGCTCTCCGGCCCCGCTGCGGGGGTGGCGGGAGCCCTCATGTACGAGAAGGTTTCCCACGGCCTGTTCCTGGAGGTGGGGGGCACTTCCACCGACATTTCCGCCGTGGTGAACGGGCGGGTGATGGTGGACTACGCCCAAGTGGGGGGACACAAAACCTACGTTAACTCCCTGGATGTGCGCACAGTGGCTGTGGCCGGCGGCAGCATGGTGAGGTTAGGGGACGGCAGGATCAAAGACGTGGGGCCCCGCAGCGCCCACATTGCCGGCTTTCCCTACGCCGTCTTTTCAGATCCGGAGAGGCTCACCAAATTGAACGTGGTCACGGTGCGGCCCCGCCCGGAAGATGCCCTGGACTACGCAGCGGTGGAAAACGAGTATGGTGAGAGGTTTGCCATCACGGTGGCCTGCGCCGCCAACTTCCTGGGCTTTGTTCCCGAGGGAGACTACGCCAGGGGCAATCGAGAGTCGGCCCGCCTGGCCTTGGAAGCTTTAGGGAAGGCTGTGGGCTTGAGCGCTGAACAGGCGGCAGAAAGGATCCTGGAGCTGGCCTCGGCCAAGTGCCTTCCCCTGGTCCGGCAGCTGCTCAAAGACTACGCTATGGACAAAGACCAGACTGTGCTGGTGGGTGGAGGAGGCGGCGCAGCCGCGGTGGTCCCGCACCTGGCAAAAACCCTGGGCATGAAGCACCGGATCGCCAAGAATGCCCAGGTCATCTCGCCCATAGGTGTGGCCCTGTCTTTAGTGCGGGATACGGTGGAACGCACCATCCCCAACCCCAGCCAGGAAGACATCCTCCGCATCCGGGAAGAAGCGGAGCGCCAAGTGATCAAAGCGGGTGCCAAGCCCGATACAGTGGAAGTCCATGTGGAGATCGATGCCCAGCGCAATTTGGTGCGGGCCGTGGCCACGGGAGCTACGGAGCTGAGGACTAAAGAGCGGGGAGTGCGGCTGGCCCGGGAAGAGCTCAGGCGGAAAGCGGCAGAAGCTGTGGGCCTGCCCCAGGAACTGCTCCGCTGGAAGGGCGGGACGGAACTTCTGGAAGTGTTCACCGGGGAGCAGGAAGTGAAAAAGCTCTTCGGATTAGTCCGCCGCAGCCGGCAACCCCTGGTGGTTTTAGATCGGGAAGGGGTTATCCGCCTGCAGCTGCCCCACGGCTTGGTTCTGGAAACCACCGCGGCCCAGGTGCAGGCAGATCTGCAGACGGCCCTGGAAAAGCATTCCCAGTACGGGGATGCGGGGATCGAAATGCCCAAGCCCTTTTTGCTGGTTGGAGGAAGGGTGATCGACCTCACGGGATTGGTCTCCCCTGAGCAGGTGGCTTCTCTGGCCGCAGCGGAACTGCAGCACCTGCCGGAAAAGGAGCGGGTGATCATCCTGCTGGGGAAGAGGGTTTAGATTGGAGGAGGGATCCAGTGTACAAGTTTGATGTAATTGTGGTGGGCGGCGGCCCCTCGGGAACCTGTGCGGCCATTGCTGCCGCACGGAACGGGGCGCGCACCCTGTTGATTGAACGTTATGGTTTCCTGGGCGGTATGGGCACAGCTGCCCTGGTGGGGCCCTGGATGACCTTTCACGATGAAGCTGGGAACCAAGTTATTCAAGGCCTCGGGCAAGAGATCGTGGAGAGGCTGCAAGAGCTGGGCGGCAGTCCGGGCCATGTCCGGGATACCACCGGTTATGTGCATACGGTGACGCCCTTCGATGCGGAGCTGGCCAAGATGGTCTACCTCGATCTCTGCCTGGAAAGCGGGGTTGAGCTGCTTTTGCATACCTGGGTAACCGCGGCCATCATGGAGGGCAGGTGCATCAAAGGCGTTCAGGTGTGGAACAAAGCCGAGCGGCAAGAGCTCTACGCCGATGTGGTGATCGACGCCACCGGAGATGGCGATGTGGCCGCCTTTGCTGGAGCCGAGTTTCAGGTGGGGCGCAGCTCCGACGGGCTCACCCAGCCCATGTCGCTCATGTTCGTGTTGGGCAATGTGGACTTGGGACGGGTTAGGCAGTACATGCGGGAACACCCCAACGAGTTCTACGAAAAAACCCACTTCGACTTGCTGGAGGGAGAACATCTCTCCGTGAACGGGTTTTACACCCTGCTGCGGCGGGCCAAAGAGCGGGGCGAGCTGCATCTGGACCGGGACATGGTGCTCTTTTTCCAGACGGCCCGTCCCGACCAGGTCACGGTCAACATGACCAGGGCCACCAAGATCGATGCCACGGACGCCTGGCAGCTCACCAAAGCAGAGATCGCCCTGCGCAGGCAGATGATGGAGCTTTGGAGGTTCTTCCAAAAGGAGATCCCCGGTTTTGAGCAGACTTACATCGTCACCTCCGGTCCCCAGGCAGGGGTGCGGGAGAGCCGCCGGATCGTGGGGGACTATGTGCTCCAGGCCAGTGACATCGTTGAAGGGGTTGAGTTTCCCGACACCATCAGCCGCAACGCCTACCCCATCGACATCCACGCCCCCGATGGCCAAGGGGTCCAGACCATCAATCTCCAGGCGCAGTCCTACTGCCTGCCCTACCGGGTCCTTTTGCCCAAGGGTATTGAAGGGCTCCTGGTGGTGGGCCGCTGCATCTCCTGTACCCATGAGACTCTGGCCGCGGTGCGCACGCAGCCGTCGGTTATGGCCCTGGGCCAGGCCGGGGGAACGGCCGCTGCCTTAGCTGTGCAGGCTGGGCAGAGCCCCCGGGAAATCAGCATTGAGGATCTGCAGCGCAGGCTGCGCAGCCAAAACGTGCTTATTTGAGAGGTGTCCAGTGATGAACTTGTTTCCAAAAAGCTTAAACCTGTGGGTGAGCCTGCCCCGCAACGATGTGGAACTGGCCCAGGCGGCCCTGGAAGCGGGGGCAGATGCACTGAAGGTGCACATTTCTGCGGATCACTTCGCTTCCGGGACCCGCTTTGGCACCCTGGAGGAAGAGGGAGAGAAGATCGCGCAGATCATCGCCGCGGCCAAGGATAAGCCGGTGGGCATAGTCCCCGGCGATTCCCTGGAAGCGCTGCCCGGCGACCTGGAGGTTCTGAGGGATTTGGGCTTGTCCTTTGTTTCCGTTTACGCCCACCACCTGCCGGCGGGCTGGCTGAGGCCCAGGCCTTTGCTCCCCATTGCCGCGGCGCCCAGCTTTCAGTTTCCCCGGGAGCTGATCCCCGCCCTTTCCCGCACGGGGGTGGCCATGATTGAGGCCGCGGTCATGCCCCGGGAAAGGTACGGGCAGCCGGTAACGGCCCAGGATCTAGCTGTCTACCACTATCTGCGGCGCCAAACGGGCCTGCCCATTATCGTACCGACACAGCTTAAGTGGGAGCCCGAGGACGTTCCCGCCCTGGCTGCCACCGGTGTCAATGCACTGATGATCGGTGCAGTGGTCACCGGCCACACCAGTGCAAGCCTCCACAAGGCCACAGAGAGCTTCAGAAAAGCCATTGATGCCCGTTAAAGGAAGAGCGCTGGCTAAGGGGCCCACGGAAGTTTGAGGAAAAAGACAATAGCCAGCGCTCTTCAAAATGTCTGCCCCTAAAGACTGCTTTAAGGGCGTTTTTCACCTGGGAGAGGGGCGGGGTATGGGATGATCGGCGACCTCGCCCCAAAAAAGAGACCAACTTTCCAACGCCCCTGCATATGTGGGGCTTGAAACATGGTCTATCTCAGGGCCGCTTTGTTTCCCCTCGATCTACCTTGCTATCTTGTCAGCATCTCATCAAAGACCATCACATGCATCCAAAAGTCCTTTTCAGCATCCACCAAAAAGGCTTCATGAATGACCTTAGCCTGGAATAGCTGTTCGAAATAGGGGACGTTGTCCCGGGAATGCCGCTTGGCCACATGCATGCGGCGGAGCTGACCAGTTCTTGGCCTTCCGCTGTGTTGACGATGTATTTCTCCGGCTCCGTGAGGAAGCCTTCGCCCCGGATCACCAGGAGATCTTCCCAGATGGTGACTTCGGTGTGGTCTACCCCTTTGCCCAGTTTGCTCTTGAAGTACTTCTCCATGTAGATCTTCAGCTCGTGCTGCAGCTGCCGCCTCTCGCGCTCGCCCAGCGGTCTGGTGACTCCGCTTTTGGCCACGGAAGCCATGGCGCTCCCTCCCGTTTTTGAGCTGGGAATCATGGAAAACAAAACCAGTATCCCGTGGGCCTGGATGGGCCGGCTGGACTTACTGGTCTGTCGCGGAGCGGTGAATGGCGTCTTGTGTAGTCCCCCAGATCCCGTGCGGTTTGTACCGCTGAAAGATCGTTGTAAAATTATCATATTCCGGGATGCCCTGCTTGTCAATATGGCTTTTCCACGGGAGAACGATTCCGCTCCGAGGTGGAGTATGCTGGAGGCGGAAGCTGCCGCGGTCCAGCTCAGGTCGGGGGCCTTTTGTGCGAATTTCGAACCAACGCGCACCTTTTGCCCTGCCGGGAGGGCAGAAACAACTGCTTAACCAATGTTGTGTCAGTGCGGGTGTTTGCGAAAAAATTATCATTGAATTTTCTAATTCCATAATGTATAATGAGGCAAACAGTGGAAACCACGGCTCTTAAGGTGCCGTAACAGCTGAATCTATCCCCATATTCTCCGCACCCCATCTAGCTCAACTATGACAAAACAAGTGCAAGCTGATGTCGAAAACAGGTACCTTGATCGGCCTGGATTTCCAGAGTCTCCGAGGGGGTATCGTGTTGAAAAGATCGAGGCTAGCTGCACTTGTTTTCTTGTTTTTAGCCGCCGCTGCCTGCTTTCTTGCCGCTGGAACCGCCTTAGCTCAACCCAGCTTGTCCCTGGCGCCCGATACCCAGCTGGAAATTGTCGGTGCAGGCCTCCAGCTGGTCCTCGATGGGAGTGGATTGCTGGAGCGTCCCTTGGAAACCTTCACCTGCTGGCATGTGAGCTCCTCTGGAGAAGTCTTTGAAACAGAGGTGACCGGGTTTTCCCTGGGCGGGCTGCTCGCGGAAAACGGGCTGGCTTTGGAGCACCTGGCTTCCCTCAATTTCATTGCTTCCGATGGATATGTCATGGCTGTCCCCGCGGAAATTTGGGCCGGCCACGGGGTTTACATCATGCTGGCCAGGGACGGGGAGGGTTTGGAGTATCCCCGGAGCTGCATCCCCGAGCAGCGCTCCATGTACTGGGTGAAGAACCTGACCAAAATTGAGCTGGTTCCCGCTGAAGAATTTGCCTCTCAGCTGCAGGTTCCCGTAAAGCGCCTCACGTTTTTCCGGGAAGCGGTGCAGCAGCTGGAGCCGGAGGTGCTGAACAACCGGGGCCAGATGGTAAGCGCCTACGGCATGGAAGCTTACTTCGCCGCCTTTGCCCGGGCCCTTCCCCAGGCACCTGTGATGATGCGCGCCAGGGATGGGCTGGAGAAGCTGGAAAAACCGGAGATCTTCTTGGGTAGCTACGTCACCCTGGAGTCCGAACCGGGGCGTGCAGAAGATGTCCCGCTCTACTTCGCGGAAGATCTGAGCCTGGGGATGCGGGTGAAGCAGCTGGATGTGGTCATTGCCGGCGAAGACGCCATCTACTTCGGCAGCGAAGCGCCCCTGGCCGAACTGTTTGCCCAGGTGGGCATGGTGGAGGCCGCCAGCTACACGTTCCGGGCCAGTGACGGCTTTGAGGTGCAGATCCCGGCGGAAGCCATACCCTATGGAGTTCTCTATCCCGATGAAAAGGCGGGTTATTTGAGGATCAAGTTTGAGGGCTATGATCTGAGCGGAGTCCAAGGCGGCGGGAAGGTCAAATACGTTATCGCCGTGGAAGCCGGGGAATAGCGCCGCGGGCAGCCCTTGCCAGCGGCGCATCAAAGGGGGAGCAGTGTGAAAAAAATAACTATAGTCTGTTTGGCAGTCCTAATTGGGCTCTCCTCAGCTGGTTTGTGCCAGGCTGCGGAAGGCGAGATTCTCCTCACCTTCGAAGGGGCAGCGGTGGACGCTCTGACCCTGGAGGAGTTTTTGAGCCTGCCGCAGATGACCGTCAAGCTCACCCGCACAAATTCCCGGGGCAAGACCACGACCGGCCACTACACCGGGGTGCACTGGAAGGTTTTGGCTGAAGCCATCGGCGTCCAGGGAGCCCGCAGTGTTCAGGTGATTGCCTCCGACGGCTTTGAGCAGGTTTATCCCCTGGAAGTTCTGGAGGCTGAAGACTCCGTCTTCGCCCTGTACAAAGATGGCCAGCCCATCACCGAAGAGGAAGGTAACGGCAAGGTTTGGTTTTGCGCCAGTGAAGCCTATACCGCGAATTTTTGGACCAAGTTCATCGTAAAGATCGTGATAAGATGAGGAGCCGCCATTTTAGCCTCGTGGACTACCTGGTCTTTGCCGTGCTGGCCGCCAGCGGCCTGGCCATTAAGACTGTGGTTGTTCCCCTGGCCCAGATGATTACCGGCCCTCTGCTGATACCCGGCGGGGTTGTGGCGGGCGGCTTCTACATGCTTTTTCTGGTTTTGGCCAGCGCAATTACGGGCAAAAGGGGCGCAGCCCTTGTGGTGTCTCTGCTGCAGGCTGTTTTGGTGACGATCACCGGGACACTGGGTTCCCATGGAGCAGCGAGCCTGTTCACCTATTCTCTGTCCGGCTTAGCGGTGGAGATCTGGCTGCTGATCAGCGGTCACCGGGGCTGCTGCGCCCTTTGCTGTTTTGGAGCGGGGTTGGCGGCCAATGTGGCGGGAAGTCTCGCCGTAAACCTGGCCCTGTTTAGGCTTCCTCCTGTCCCCCTGCTGCTCTCCCTTTCCGCGGCGGCGTTCTCGGGGGGTCTGGGGGGCCTGGTTGCCCATCTGGCCGCCCGCAGCCTCAAGAGGTCCGGGATTTTACGGTCCGCGGGGGGATTTTAGATGAAACGGAAAGGCACAAGCGTTCTAACTGCTTTACTGCTCTGCGCCTTAGCGCTGCTGGGGGCCCTTAACCCACCGCGGGCCCACGCCAGCGGGCTGCCTTCCCTAGTTGTCACCGGTGATGTGGTGCGGGAAGTGGTGCTCACCGGCTGCGAGGGCTGGGAAACAGTGAAGATCGAGTACCGCGGCGCGGTTTACGACGGGGTTCCACTTTTGTCCGTCCTTGCCCAGGCGGAAGTGTGTGGGGAGCAGGTTCAGATCCTCCTGGCCGCGCACGATGGCGTTGTCGCGGCGCTTTCCCTGGACGAAATCACCCAGGACTGCTGCCTGTTTTGGCATCCGGAAAACCGCTGGCAGTTCACGGCCCCGGACCATCCTCCCCAGGCCAGGGTGAAAGACCTGGAATATGTGGTGGTGATAGGCACAGGGCCAGAGGTGCCGGGAGTGCGCTTTATCCACGGCCTGGAGGAAAGCACGGTCACTTACGGCACACTGTTTACCGCGGACGCGCTCCAGCGTCTGATCAAGGAAGGGGAAGCCCGGCGCGGGGATTGTTCCGTCACCGCCTTCACCAAGCGCAGCCTCATTCCCCTGGGCCAGTTTGTGGGGGGAGCGGAGCTGCCGGCCGCCCTAGCCTATTTTGCCGACGGCAGCCAGCTGGAGGTTCCCCTCGATGGTTTTCTGGAGTGGCGCGGCCGCTCCGGGGATTACCTGGGGCCGGACGGGCGCACCCGCAGGCCAGATCTCAAGGGCCTCTGGCTGGACCCTCCCGAGCTTTCTGTCACCCAGCTTCTGCCCGCAGCACTGCAGGCCCTGGAGACAGGCCGGGTGCTCATTGTCCTCCTGGATGGTCTGGGGTACTACGAACTCATTCAGGTTCAGCCGCCCTTTCTCGGCAGCAAACAGGTGCAGAGGGCCCGTACAGTTTTCCCTTCCATCACCCCTGTGGCCCTGGCCTCACTGCTCACAGGCGAGCTGCCCCCCAGGCACGGGATCACCGCCCGGGGCCAGCGGGAGCTGCAGGTGCCCGATCTCTTTGCCCGCGCCGCTGAGCTGGGCAAAGATTCCGTTATGGTGGAAGGAACAACTAAAGTGGTGAATACCAGTATAAGCCCCGTGCTCAACGCCGATCTAGATGGCGATGGCACCACCGACGGCGAAATTTTCCGGGCAGCCCAGGAAGAGCTGGCCCGGGGGGCCGATCTGGTCTTCGTCCATTTCCACGGCTACGATGATGTGGCCCACAGCTGCGGGCCCTTCTCCCCCGAGGCCGCGGCGAAGCTCTTGGAACTAGATGCCTATGTTGAGGATCTCTGCCAGGGCTTTACGGGGACGGTTTTCGTCCTGGCTGATCACGGCCAGCACCCAGCGGCAGGGGATAAACTGGGAGATCACGGCCAGTTCTCCCTGCTGGATCTGACCATACCCTGGCTGAAGTGGGAGCAGCCATGAGCAGCGCCACCAAGCGGGGCAACCGCATTGTCGCGGGCAGCATCGTCTTCCTCTTGGCCTTAACAGGGGTGCTGGCCTACCTCAATGCAGGCGATCTGGCCCTGAAAAAGGAATTGGAAATGAATGCCGAGTTTGTGCTCACGGCGGGGGAAACCAGCCAGCGTATCACCATGTCCCAGATCCTGGCGCTGCAGCCGGTGGAATTCGAGGCCATCATGGATACCAGCATCACCGACCCCACGCCCGTCACCTTCACGGGGGTGGAGTTGAGTAATATCTGTGCCAGCTGCGGCATCCAGCTGGAGCCCCATTCCCTGGTGCAGGTGCATGCCCTGGACGGCTATGCCTCGGTGGTGACGGGGGCCGAGGCCCTGGAGCCCGGGAATGTGTATATCTGCATAGCTATGAACGGCGAAGTGTTGAAGCCCAAAGCCCAAGGGGGCTTTGGACCCTACATGCTGGTGATCAAAAACGTGGTGTTCGCCCAGCGCTGGTGCAAGTACGTAGAGGAGATTGTGGTCCGATGATGGCCCTTAAGGCGCGGCAGCTCACTTTTGGCCATCTGGAAGGTCCCCCTCTGCTGGAAAAAGGGGAGCTGGAGATCGGCAAAGGGGAGTGCGTGGCCGTCACCGGCCCCTCCGGTGCTGGGAAATCCACCCTCTGCCATGTGCTGGCGGGGGTTATACCCCGGTCTCTCCCCGGCAGGGTGTCTGGGGAAATCCTGCTCTTCGGGGATCGGCTTTGGGATCTGCCCCTCGCGGAAACGGTGCGCCGGGTGGGGGTGGTGTTTCAGGATCCCGATGCCC
Source organism: Candidatus Darwinibacter acetoxidans (assembly GCF_041936445.1). NCBI lineage: Bacteria > Bacillati > Bacillota > Clostridia > Candidatus Darwinibacteriales > Candidatus Darwinibacteriaceae > Candidatus Darwinibacter > Candidatus Darwinibacter acetoxidans. The sequence goes on from NZ_JBHGXH010000293.1 coordinate 21,765, forward strand.
AGCTTTTCTTCCCCACGGTGGAAGCGGAGGTGGCTTTCGGACTGGAAAATCTGTGCTTTCCCGAAGAGGAGATGGCCAGGCGCATCGGAGCGTCCCTGGATCTCGTAGGCTTGAGCCGGTACCGCTGCCAGGCCACGCAAGACCTCTCCCAAGGCCAAAAGCAGCTGGTGGCCTTGGCGGCGGTGTTGGCTTTGGAACCGGGCCTGCTCATCTTAGACGAAATCTTCGCTTCCCTTGATCAGCAGGGAGCCGCGGTGGTCCAGGGAGTGATTGCAGATTACAAAGCAAAAGGCCGGGCGGTCCTTCTGGTGGAACATGACCCTGAAAATTTGCCGGTGGTGGACCGCATTTTGCACCTAGCCCAAGGGAAGCTGCGGGAGGTGGTCCCGTGACTGCCATTGCCCTTTCTGATGTCGTGTACCGCTACAGCCGGGGCGGATTCACTTTACGGTGCCCCGCCTTGGAGCTGGCTCCCGGCGAACTCACCTTGATTACCGGCCCCAATGGCAGCGGCAAGACCACCCTTTCCAAGCTCATGTGCGGCATCCTCCGCCCCCAAGAGGGTCAGGTGCGCATCTTTGGCCATCCCGCGGAGGAACTCTCCTTGGGGGAAATCGGAGGGCGGGTGGGCTACCTCTTTCAAAACCCATCCCGCCAGCTCTTTGCTTCCACCGTCTGGCAGGAGATGCTCTTTGTCCCGGAGCTGCTGGGGGAAGATCTGCCCCGGGCCTGCGGAAGGGCCCAGGAGCTTCTGGTCAGGTTTGGCCTAGGAGAGCTCAAGGAACGGCCCGTGCAGGTCCTCAGCCGCGGCGAGAAGCAGCGGCTGGCCATCTGCACCATGCTCATGGGGGGAGCGGAGTTTTTCATCCTGGATGAACCCACGGCCGGACTGGACCGGACCAGCCGGGAACAGCTCTACCGCCTCCTGGACGAGCTGCTCGCCCAGGGGAAGGGTCTGGCCGTGATTTCCCACAGCCAGGAGCTGGCCTCCCGCTGGAGGGCCCGGCGGGTGAGGCTGGCGGAAGGGCGGGTGGTGGCGTGAGCAGGGTGGATCCCAGGGTGAAGCTGCTCTGGGTGGTGCTTTGTACCAGCGGGGCGGTGCTCTTTGCCAGGCCCCTGTGGATGTTGGGGCTCACCCTCTTTACCCTTGGGGGAGCGCTGCTTCTTGGTGCAGACTTTTTGGGTTTGGGCCGGCGCCTCAGAAGATTCCTGCCGGTTTTGGCCATGCTCACCGCAGTGCAGATCCTGTTCGTGCGCACCGGAACTCCCCTGCTCACCCTGGGAGGGAGGGTCTTGGTGACCGGGGAGGGACTGTGGAAAGGGCTGGCGGCGGGCCTGCGCCTGGTGATTGTCTTCTGTGCCAGCGCTGTGATGATGCGGGAGGACAGCCGCCGGGTGATCAACTCCCTGATCCAGATGGGCGTACCGTACTTATTCTGCTTTAGTCTCTTTGCAGCCCTGTGCTTTCTGCCGCTGCTCAGCGAGGCCTTTGCCCAGGCCCTTACCGCCCTCCAGCTGCGGGGGGTGAACCTTAAGGCGGTCCCTTGGGGGCAGAAGCTGCGCCTGTATGCGGCCCTGATCGTACCTGTCTTAACCGAAGCGCTGGCCAGGGTGGAAAAACTGGCTGCGGTCATGGAGGCCAGGGGTTTTGGCGCTCTGCCCAGGCGGACGATTTACGGGCGGGCCAGCATGGGCGCTGCGGATTGGGCTGCGGTTTGTTTTCTGCTGGTCGCGGGCTTAACTGCCCTCCGGTTTTACCTGGCATCCTGAAGGAGTTGTCAAGATGAAAGCTGTAGCCGTTAACGGGCTGAGCAGGTCCGGCAAGACCACGGTCTGTGAAGCGCTCATCAGCGGCCTGCGCCGCAGGGGTTACAAGGTCGGGTCGGTGAAGGAGATCCATTTCCAAGGGTTCGCCATCGATCCGGATCCCGCCACCAACACCAGGCGGCACAGGGCGGCGGGGGCCGATCCGGTGACCGCGAGGGGCCTTTATGAAACCGATGTTCTTTACGGCACAAAGCTGCCCATAGAGGAGATCCTCCGCCACTACGACCATGACTTCGTTATCCTGGAAGGCGTTTCCGACTGCAATGTACTTTCCATCGTCACCGCCCACACCGTGGAGGAAGTGGAGCAGCACCTGGATGAAAGGACAGGGGCTGTTTCCGGTGTGGTGGCCAATCTCGGGGTAAAGGAGGTTTACGGCCTCCCTGTCTTTAATGCTCTCCAGGAGCCGGAAAGCCTGGTTGATTTCGTGGAGGAGCGGGCCTTTGCACCGCTGCCCTCCTTTGACCCGGAGTGCTGCTCGGCCTGCGGCCGCAGCTGCCGGGAGCTCACCGGGCTTGTGGTCCAGCAAAAAGCCAAGAGGGAAGACTGCCTGCTCTGGCGGCCGGAAGTGGAGCTTCTGGTGGATGGAGCGGCGGTGCCTATGGTGCCCTTTGTGCAGAACATTCTGCGCAACGCGGTGCTGGGTGTGGTCAAGGAGCTGCGGGGCTTTAAGGCGGGGAGCAGGATCGAGGTCCGGCTGAGGTCATGAGGTTCTTCTCCCGCAGAAATGATGTAAGGTTGGAAGCGGGCGTGGTGGTGAAGCGCAGTCAAGACCCCCTTGCCCTGGAGAGGGAAGCTGCCGCCCTGGTGGAGCTGCGCCAGGCTGGCCTGGCCGTTCCAAAGCTTTTGGGCAAAAACGAGCACGCCCTCTTTTTGGAGTACATCCCCGGCCCGGTCTATGCTGATCTGGTGGACTTCCTGGACTGGCCCCAGGCCCTAGAGCTGGCCCGCTGGCTGGCGGAGCACCACCGCCTGACGGGGCAGCTGAAAGGGGATCTCAACCTGCGCAACTTCCTCTGGACAGGTAAAAGGTGTGTGGGCTTAGACTTTGAAGATCCCCCCCTCCCTGGAGAGCTGGCCGTGGATTTCGGCCGGGCCGCCGCCTTTGCCGCCACCTATTACCCGGCCCTAAGCGAGGAAAAGGCCAGGTGTGTCCAGCTGCTGCTGGGGGCCTTTTTCCACCTAGGGGCGGAAGCGGAGCAGATCCGCGCCGGTTATCTTCAGGAAGTCGCGGCCATGCACAGGCGCAGAAGGCGGCCGGTTGGTTTGGGAGAGGCCGCAGCGTTTTTCGATAGCTGTCTAGAACGGGTGCGCTTAGAACAGAGAGGAGGTGCGTTTGATGCAAGGAGCAGCCCGTGAAGAGTTGAGACCGCAGATCGATGAGGAGGTTTTGAGGAAAGTAGCCGAGATCGCCGGCAGGTGGAAGGGCAGACCTGATATGCTCATCCCGGTCCTGCATGAAGTGCAGGAAGTGGCGGGTAACGGCATCCCCAAAGAGGTGGCTAAAACCGTATCTGAAGCCATGGGCGTTCCCCTGGCCCAGATCTACAGCGTCCAGACGTTTTACTCTTTCTTCTCCAAGGAACCCAGGGGCAAAATCCTCATCCGCCTCTGCAAGACGGCCCCCTGCCACATCAAGGGTACGAAAAGAATACTGGAGGCCTTTGAGAGGGCTCTGGGGATCCAGGCGGGGGAAACCACGGAGGATGGGCTGTTTACCCTGGAAACCTGTGAATGCATCGGGGCTTGCGACGTTTCACCGGCTGCCTTGGTGGACGATACCGTTTACGGGCACCTGACCGAGGAAAAAGTGGTGGAACTGGTCCAGGCGTTGCGAGAGCGTGCAAATTTGGATGGAGGCGCATAAGAAATGTGGTACCAACTTCTCATTTTCGTGCCGCTGGTGGCGGCGGTTTTGGACATCTTTAACCTGCTTTCCACCGCCTTTGGCCGCATCTTGGTTCTGGCGGTTTTGGTGGTGGGCGTGTTTGCGGCCTTAAGCCGCCCGTCCTTCAAGCTGACCACCGCGCTGGTGCGTTCGGCTGTGCTCAGCTGCCTGGCGGCGCTGCTCACCTTCCTGCTCAGCACCCGCCTGGGGCTGGGGGCCGTGGTGGCCTCGGCCTTGGTGGGTCTGGTGGGAGCCCAGGTGCTCAAGGGCAAGGACCAGCTGGTCATGTACATGGGCACCTTTGTGGGCATGAGCTCGGCCCTGCGTTTTCCCACCTTAGGCCCTCTGCTGGTCGCGGGGCTGTTGGGCGGCGTCCTCTTTGAGCTGACCGATGAATGCTGGGTGGGAGTGGGAGGCCGCCTGGGCACCATTGCGGCTGCCGCGGTGGTCGTGGTTTTGGCACTGATTGGAGGTATCTAGCGGTGACTCTCTTGCTGAACATTGTAATCGCATTAGTTTGCGGAGCAGCGGGTTTTTGGCTCAGGCAGAACACTAAACTGAGCGTGGTGGAGGTCTCGGCCATCCTGGCCCTCACGGCCGGCCTGGTACTGCCGCCCCTTTTGCAGGAAGGGGCTTTGTTTGCCCTGACCTGCACTGCCGTTTCCTATGCCGCCATGTGCAGCAGCGAGCGCTGCTGCAGCTACAGAGAAATGCTGATCATCAGCGCCATCTGTTCTTTGGTCATCTATTTTGGCCAGAGCGTCTTGGTGGGTATCGGGGGCAGGCTGGGCACCTCCGCCGCGGTCTCGGTGCTGCTCTGCCTCTTAGCTAAGCGGTTCTTGAGCCCGGACCAAGCCCAGAAGGCAGCCAAGGGCTAGCCTGCGGGCCGAAAGGAGTGGAAGCATGGAGGAAACCAGGGTGGTACTGGATAAAGCAGGCGAATTCCTACCCACCAGCGCCCGGGCCTACGAGGCGGTGGGCGGCTACACCGGGTTGAGGAAGGCCTTGGCCGATCCAGACCAGATCGTGGAGATCATCAAAGCTTCCGGCCTGCGGGGCCGGGGTGGAGCCGGGTTCCCCACGGGACTGAAAATGTCCTTCACCAAGGCCGCCGCTGCTGATCACAAGTATGTGGTGTGCAACGCGGACGAGGGAGAACCTGGAACCAACAAGGACAGGGTGATCATGGAGGAGGTTCCCCACCGGCTCATTGAGGGCATGATCATCGCCGCTTTGGCCGTGGGGGCAGATCAGGGTTATATCTACCTGCGGGCCGAGTATCCCCATGTGAAAAAGGTCCTGGAAAAGGCGCTGGAGGATGCCCGCCAGCATGGGTTTCTGGGCACTGACATCCTGGGCAGCGGCTTCGCCTTTGATATCCAGCTCTTTATCGGTGCCGGTGCCTACGTCTGCGGCGAGGAAACCGCCCTTTTGGACTCCTTAGAGGGAAAAAGGGGTGAGCCGCGGGTGAAGCCCCCCTATCCCGGCGTTGCCGGTCTGTGGGGGAAGCCCACTTTGGTAAACAATGTGGAGACCTTGGCTAACCTGCCGGCCATCATGGAGCACGGCCCGAAGTGGTATCGCCGCTTGGGTACGGAGCGCTTCCCAGGCACCAAGCTCTTTACCCTTTCGGGTAATATCACCAATCCCGGGGTTTACGAGTTTCCAGTGGGCGTCACCATCCGCCAGCTCTTTGAGGAAGTGGGAGGCGGCTGCCCCAACGGCAAGCGGCTCTACGCCATCCAAACCGGCGGTGCTTCCGGTAACATCATCCCCGCTTCGCTTTTGGACACCCCCTTGGATCCGGAAAGCTGCGATGGGGTGGGGGCCACCTTCGGCGCGGGCGATCTCATGTTTATGGATGAGACCTGCTGCCTGTTGGACGTTTTGGAAAACCTCACCGAGTTTTTCGTCAAGGAATCCTGCGGCAAGTGCTGTCCATGCCGGGAAGGCAATCCCCAGCTCCTGCACTTAGTGCGCAAGTTCAGGCACGGTACCGCCCAGGAGGGGGACCTGGATCTTTTAGTGGAGCTGGGCAAAGCCATGACCGTGGGCTGCCTGTGCGGACTGGGGCAGATGGCACCCAATCCCATCCTTTCTGTGGTGCGCTTCTTCCCGCAGGTCTTCGCCGTGAACAACGCCTACGCAAGGGAGGTTAGCTGATGCTGAAACTGACCATTGATGGACGGCCTGTGGAAGTGAGCGAAGGCACGACGATCCTGGAAGCCTGCCAGTTTTTGGGCATTGAGATCCCCACCCTCTGCCACTTGGAACAGCTCAAGGCGGAGGGTTCCTGCCGCATGTGCGTGGTGGAGGTGGAGGGGGTCAAAAACCTGCAGGTCTCCTGCGCCACGCCCTGCTGGGACGGGATGGTGGTGCAGACCAAGAGCGAGCGGGTGGTCTCCTTCCGCCGCTTGATTCTGGAGCTGCTTCTGGCCAACCACGACACGGACTGCTTCAACTGTCCGGCCACGGGCCGCTGCAAATTGTACCAGTATGCTATGGAATACGGGGTGGAGGGGAGCCGCTTCGTCCGGTTCAAAGAGCATCATCCCAAAGATGAGAGCAGCGAGTTTTTCAACTACGATCCCAGCAAGTGCATCCTCTGCCGGCGGTGTGTGCGGGTGTGCAATGACCTGCAGGTGAACCACACCCTGAGCCTGAAGAACCGGGGGCCGGACACCTGGGTGGGCCTGCCCTTTGACAAGCTGTTCAAGGACAGCAACTGCGTTTCCTGCGGGAACTGCGTCTCCGTGTGCCCCACGGGAGCGCTGACGGCCAAGGCCGCCAAGTCCTTCCGGATCTGGGAAGTGACCAAAACCCGCACCACCTGCCCCTACTGCGGCGTGGGCTGCCAGATGGACCTGCTGGTGAAAAACGGCGAGGTGGTGGGGGTCGAACCTGCCCACGGCCGGGCCAACCCCGGCATCCTCTGCGTCAAGGGCAAATGGGCCTACCATTTCATCAACCATCCCGACCGCCTGAAAACGCCCCTGATCCGCAAGGATGGCCAGCTGCAGCCGGTAAGCTGGGACGAGGCGCTGGATTATGTGGTGGAGGGCATCAAAAAGATCAAAGAGGAAAGCGGGCCAGATGCCATCGCCGGCTTTTCCTCGGCCCGGGTGACCAATGAAGAGAACTACCTGTTTATGAAGATGATGAGGGCGGTGGTGGGTACCAACAACGTGGACCACTGCGCCCGGCTTTGACACTCCTCTACTGTGGCTGGTCTAGCTACAACGTTAGGCAGTGGAGCCATGACCAACTCCATTGCAGAGGTAGTGGATGCCGATGTGGTTTTGGTGTTGGGTTCCAACACCACGGAAGCCCATCCTGTGATCGGCGCCCAGATCCGCCAGGCGGTCAAACGCGGTGCCAAGCTGGTAGTGGCGGAACCGCGGGAGATACCCCTGGTGGAAGATGCCCACATTTTCCTTAAGATCAAACCCGGCACGAACATCGCCCTCCTCAACGGCTTGATGCACGTGATCATCAGCGAGGGGCTCTACGATCGGGACTACGTGGAAAACCGCACGGAAGGTTTTGAGGACCTGTGGGAAGTTGTCCAGGACTATCCGCCGGAAAAGGTGGCGGAGATCTGCGGCGTAGATGTGGAAGATCTGAAAGAGGCCGCCAGGCTCTACGCCCAGGCGGACAAGGCGCCCATCTTCTACGCCATGGGCGTCACCCAGCATTCCACCGGGACGGCTGGGGTCATGTCCATTTCCAACCTGGCACTGCTCTGCGGCAAGGTGGGGAAATACGGGTGTGGTGTGAATCCCCTGCGGGGACAGAATAACGTGCAGGGAGCCTGCGACATGGGCTGCCTGCCCGGGGACTACACCGGCTACCAGAAGGTGGCTAACCCCGAGGCCCGGGCCAAGTTTGAACGGGCCTGGGGAGTCAAGCTCCCGGAAAAACCCGGCCTCACTGTGACTGAAGCGGTGAAGGCCATTGAAGATGGCCGGGTGCGCTGCCTCTTTGTCATGGGCGAGAATCCGCTGCTCAGCGACCCCAATTTGAACCACACGGAAGAAGCCTTTAGGAAGCTGGATCTTCTTATCGTGCAGGATATCTTCCTGACGGAAACGGCGGAACTGGCCCATGTGGTCCTGCCCGCGGCCTGCTTTGCCGAGAAGGAGGGTACCTTTACCAATACGGAGCGCCGGGTGCAGCGGATCAGGCGCGCGGTATCCCCTCCAGGGGAGGCCCGGACCGATTGGGAGATCCTCGATGAGCTCATGCGCCGCTTGGGCTACGAGAACAACCTCGGCTCCCCTGAGGAAACCCTCCGGGAGATCGCTTCCTTGACCCCTTCCTACGGCGGGTTCAGTTTTCAGCGCCTGGACAGGGAGCAGCCCCAGTGGCCGTGTCCCACGCCAGACCATCCGGGGACGCCCATTCTGCATGTGGGCAGGTTCTCCCGGGGAGAGAGGGCGCTCTTCAAACCAGCCCATTACGTTCCCCCGGCTGAACAGCCGGATGAAGAGTATCCACTGCTCCTGACCACCGGAAGGATACTCTACCACTACCACACCCGCACCATGACCGGGAGAAATGCGGAGCTGAACCGCATCGCAGGCCGTTCCTTCGTGGAGATCAACCCGGCTGATGCGGAAAGGCTCGGGCTCCAGCAGGGGGCCAGGGTGAAGGTGAAGTCCCGCCGGGGCGAGGTGGTGGTGGATGCTGTGGTCACCGACAGGGTGGACGAAGGGGTGATCTTTATACCCTTCCACTTTGCCGATGGCGCGGCCAACCGCTTGACCAACGATGCCCTGGATCCCATCGCCAAGATCCCCGAGTACAAGGTGTGTGCGGCCAGGGTGGAGAGGTGCTAAGTCTTGCAGATGTTCAAAAGTGCAGCAATCCTTGCGGGTGGCAAATCCACCCGCATGGGTTTTGACAAGCAGCTGCTGGAGGCCGGGGGGAGGACGGTTGTGGAACAGCTCATCGTTCAGCTGAAGGCGCGCTTTGCCGATGTGCTGGTGACCAGCCCCACCCCCCAGCTCTATGCCGCCAGCCAGGTCCGGGTGATCCAGGATGTTTACCGGGACAGCGGGCCCCTGGCTGGCATCCACGCGGCTTTGCTGCACGCCCAGAGCCGGTGGGTTTTTATCACCGCCTGCGATATGCCCTATCTGGAGCTTCCTTACATCGACTTCATGATCCAGCGCCTGCATGGAGCGGATTACGGGGCCTGCGTGACCGAAGTGCACGGCCGCCTGCAGCCGTTCCATGCCTTTTACAGCCGGGACGCCCTGCCTTTACTGGACACTCACCTCCAGCGCGGCCACTGCTCCGTAACCAGGTTTCTTCGGGAGATCAAAGCCCTTGTCATCCCGGAAGAGGAGGCCGCGCCCTTGGTCCCGGGTTGGCGGGCTTTCCTCAATTTGAACACGCCCCAGGAATACGCTCGGTTTAGAGGTGAAACCCATGGAAGTGGTTAAGCAGGTTGAGATCACCAGGATCGAAGGGGGCTGCCTGCACACTGTCCAGGATGCACTGGTCATCGACCACCAGCTCAAGGTCTATGTGAACGGCCGCCTGAGCGTAGAGTTCCTCTGCCTCCCGGCCAACTTGGAGGAGCTGGTGTGCGGCCATCTTTTCGCCCTGGGGGTCATCGGCAGCACAGCTGACCTGGAGCAGCTCACCATCAGCGGCAGCGCAGCCCATGTGGAACTGCGCCGCGGGGCTGCAGGCCGCGCGCCGCAGCAAAAAAGCTTTTTCCTCCAGGTCCAGGACCTGTTCCAGGCGATGGACTGGTTCGCGGGCCGCTCAGAGCTGTTCGCCGCCACTGGAGCGGTGCACAGCTGTGCCCTGTGGCATCAGGACGGCAGGCGCATTTTCATGGAGGATATCGGGAGGCACAATGCGGTGGATAAAGCGCTGGGCCGGGCCCTTTTGGCTGACTGGGATCTGGCGCAGTGTGCTTTGCTCACCAGCGGCCGCGTCCCCGGTGACCTGGTGGAGAAGGCGCTGCACACCGGGGTGCAGGTGATCGTTTCCCGCTCCGCACCCCTGGCCAGCGCGGTGGCCCTGGCCAGGCAGTACGGGATCACCCTCTGCGGTTTTGCCAGGGGGCAGCGCATCAACATTTACAGCGGCTCGGAGCGCATCGTGGCTTAAGCCGGAGCGCTCTTTTTTTCTGCAGGGACGGAGGGGTGCTGCGGAGAACACTTACGGCGGTTGAACTTCAAACTGAGTGGAGGCCTTCTCTATGTACAGATTTACCAACGACTACAGCGAAGGAGCACATCCCCGGATCCTGCAGGCCCTTTGGGAAACCAATCTGGAGCAGACCCTAGGTTACGGGGAAGATCCCTTCTGCCACGAAGCCGCAGAGTTGATCAAAGCCAGACTGGGCAGGCAGGATGTGGACATTCACTTTATCCCCGGTGGGACCCAGACCAACCTCATCGCCATCTCCGCCTTTTTGCGGCCCCATGAAGCGGTGATCGCGCCGGTGACGGGCCATGTGGAAGTGCACGAAGCGGGGGCGATTGAGGCCACTGGACACAAAGTGGTCACCGCCCCGGGCAAGGAGGGCAAGCTCCGGCCTGGAGACATCCAGGAAGTTCTGGATTTCCACATGGATGAGCACATGGTCAAGCCCAAACTGGTCTACATCTCCAACGCCACCGAACTGGGCTCCATCTACACCAAAGGCGAGCTCACGGAGCTGAGCAGGTTCTGCCGGGAGCATGATCTGCTCCTGTATGTGGATGGGGCCCGCCTGGGCTCGGCCCTCACGGCTCCGGGTAATGATTTGACCTTCCCTGAGCTGGCCGGTTTAGTGGACGCCTTTTACATCGGCGGCACCAAAAACGGGGCCCTGATCGGGGAAGCGCTGGTGATCTGCACTGATCACCTCAAGGAGGATTTCCGCTTCCACATCAAGCAGAAAGGAGCGCTCCTGGCCAAAGGGCGCCTTTTGGGCCTGCAGTTCAAGGAGCTTTTCCGGGACGACCTCTTTTTCCAGCTGGCTGAACGGGCCAACCGCCTGGCCGCCAGGATCCAGGGGGCCCTGGAGGAGCTGGGATGCCAGTTCCTGGTGCACTCGCCCACCAACCTGATTTTCCCCATTCTGCCCAACAGCATCATCGCCCAGCTGCAGAAGGACTATGATTTCCTGATCTGGCAGAAGGTGGATGGGGAGCATACAGCCGTGCGGCTGGCCACCTCCTGGGCCTGCCCGGAAGAGGTGGTGGACCGCTTTATCCTCCGGGTGAGGGAGCTCTTCCAGAATAGATAAACACAGCCCGGCCGCGGGGCCGGGCTTTTCTAGGGGCTAACTCTTTTTCCGCCCACATAGGTTGCCGTCACTTCCATGGTGAGCAGCTTCCAGGGGTCGGTTTCGGTGGGATCTGCGGGGAGCACCACGAAGTCCGCCAGCTTGCCGGGGCTGAGGGTGCCCCTATCCGCTTCTTCATGGGCGGCGTAGGCGGAACCTGTGGTAAAGAGCCGCAGGGCCTCCGCGCCCGTCAAACGCTCCTGGGGATGCCAGCCCCCTGGGGGATAGCCGGACCGATCCTGCCTGGTGCGCGCGGCATGGAGGCCAAGCAGGGGATTGCAGGGCTCCACGGGGCAGTCGGATCCCCCCGCGGTGGGGATGCCTAGGGTGCCCATGGTTTTCCAGGCGTAGGCGTAGCTGGCCTTTTCTGCCCCCACCCGCTCCTCGACGAAATGGAGATCGGTGGGTACGAAGATGGGCTGGATATCCGCGACGACGCCCAGCTGGGATAGGCGCACCAGCTGGTCGTAGCGGGTGATCTGGGCGTGGATTACCCGGGGCCGCTTGCTCCAGGCGGGATAGGTCGCCTTAGCCCGGGCAAAGCTATTGAGCACCAGGTCCAGGGCTCGATCGCCTATGGCATGCACCGCGACCTGCAGATCGTGCTGGGCCGCGGTGAGCACCAGCTGGTCCAGTTCTTCTTGGTTGTAGATGAGCATGCCGCGGGTATCTGGGGCATCCCCGTAGGGGCAGGTGAGGGCAGCTGTCCTGCCGCCCAGGGAGCCATCTGCGAAGAGCTTCAGCGGCCCCAGGGTCAGCTGCGCGCCCGGTGGGGTGGCTTTCCAGACCTCCAGGTAGGCGTGGAGCTCTTCCAGGGTGGGCATGCTGGCCTGGAGGATGATGCGGATGGGCAGCTCCCCAGCTTGGTCCAGCTCCAGATAGGCGCGGAGCCTCTTGTCCAGGGAGGCCGCCCCGTGCAGGTCGTTGCTCTGCACGGTGGTGAGCCCCAGGGCCGCGGCCCGGGCGCAGGCCCGGCGGAGAACCCGCTTGAGATCCTCCACCGTGGGGGAGGGAATCAGCTTGGTGACAAGCTCCACGGCGTTTTCCCGCAGCACCCCGGTGGGACGGCCCGTCGCGGTATCCCTGTCGATGCTGCCACCCGGCGGGTCTGGCGTGTGTTCGTTGATCCCCGCCAGTTCCAGGGCCCTGGAATTGGCTGTGCAGATATGCCCGCACACCCGGGTGAACACCACCGGCTGCATAGGGGAGATCTGATCCAGGTCTGCTCTAGTGGGCAGGCGGGCCTCGGTAAAGAGCTCGTCGTTGAATCCCCGGCCCAAGATCCACTGGCGGCCGGGGTTTTCCTGCACATACGCCCGGCCCAGTTCCACCAGCTCCTGAACGGAGCGGGCCTTTGAAAGCTGCACACCGTCCATGGTCAGGCCCCAGCTGAGCAGGTGCAGATGGCTGTCGTGGAAGCCGGGGACTGCTACCTGCCCGCCCAGGTCTTCCCGGTGCGTGGCGGGCCCGGCCAGGCGCAGGATTTCTTCCTTACCGCCCACGGCCAGGATCCTGCCGTCCCGCACCGCCAGGGCCTCCACTTCCGGCAGGGAGGGATCTAGGGTGAGAAATCTAGCGTTGAAGAAAACTGCTGTGGGCTGTGCTTTGTCCATGGGTTGTCCTCCAGTTTGTGCATGATCAAAGGGCAGCGGGCCTAGAGCTGATCCACGGTGACGAAATGGTAACCCAGATCCCGCAGGAAGCGGATGATCTCCGGCAGAGCCTGGATGGTGGTGGGACCGTTGCAGTGCATAAGCACGATGGCCCCGTTGTGGTGGTCTGTCTTGATGCGCCCGATGATCTCTTCCGGGGAGTTGCGGCTGCTGTCCCAGTCGAAGGTATCCAAGGACCAGCGCACAATCTGCCAGCCCCGCTCCCGCAGATACGTTACCGAGTCTTGGCGCAGAGAGCCGTAGGGGGGCCGCATGATCATGGGGTAATAGCCGGTGATCCTTTCCACTGCCTTGGAGGTGGGATCCAGCTCCAGGGCCAGGATTTCTTCATTGGACAGCTCGGCGAAATCCGGATGGGTGCGGGAGTGGTTGGCCACCAGGTGCCCCTCTAGAGAAATGCGGCGGGTCATCTCCGGATAGCGTTCCACTTTCTGCCCCAGGACAAAGAAGGTGGCAGACACCTGCTCATCCCGGAGGATGTCCAAGATCTGCGGGGTGTTGATCAAATCAGGACCGTCATCGAAGGTAAGGGCGATCCTCTTCTGGGGAAGAGGAGCCGGGGCAGTTTGGGGCTCAGCTGGCTTGCCCAGCTTCAGTTCGACTGTGCGCATAACCTGACCTTCCTTCATCACTTGTATATGGGGAGTTGACTCCAACAGCTCATTGAGGAAGAGCTGGGTGGCTTGAACTTGTTGAGCTGAGAAAAGATGCCAAAACAACGCCAGGGCCAAAAGAAGCCCCGCTTTCCGTTTTCTTCCCAATGTACTGGCCTCCAACATGTTAATCCCACAAGCAGTGATTTCTGCACCAGGCAGGTTTTTCCTGCCCGTTGCTAAGGATTATCAATTGCATTTAAGGGGATCTTTCCGGCAGTCCCGCGGCGATCCTTCTTAGGGTCTGCCCAGAAAAAAGCCGCAGGTGACCCCGCGGCTGAGGCGTGTTCTGTGCTGGTTAGAGGCTGCGCACGAAACTGCGTCCAAACTCCCGGCAGGCCTGAAGCGCCGCTTCATCGGGCACCCACAACACCCGCTGGCCTTCGCCGACGACGGTAAAGCCCGCGGCGGCCAGATCTTCGCTGAGCAGCTTCACCGCTTCGCCGCTCCAGCCGTAGCTGCCAAAGGCCGCGGCCTTTTTCTTCTTGAAGCGCAGGCCCTTGACCATCTCCAGCAAGCCGCCCATGGCGGATAGGTAGCGGTTGTTCACGGTGGAAGAGCCCGCCAGGATGGCCTTGGACTTGAAGATCTCCGTGACGATATCGTTTTTGTCGTACTTGGCGGCGTGGAGCACCTTTACCGTCACCTCGGGGTCCTCATCCTGGATGCCCGCGGCGATGGCTTCCGCCATGAGCCTGGTGGAGTTCCACATGGTGTCGTAGATGATGGTGATTTGGTTCTCCTGGTAGTCATCGGCCCACTCCAGGTACTTGTGGATGATCTGGGAGGGGTTATCCCGCCAGATCACACCGTGGCTGGTGCAGATCAGGTCCACAGGCAGCTCCATGGCCAGAACCTCGTTGATCTTCTTTTTCACCAGGGCGCTGAAGGGTGTGAGGATGTTGGCGTAATACTTCATGGCCTCGGCGAAGAGCTCGCACTGGTCCACCGCGTCGTTGTAAAGGGATTCGGTGGCATAGTGCTGGCCAAAGGCGTCGTTGCTGAAAAGGATGTTCTCCCCGGTCATGTAGGTGAACATGGTGTCCGGCCAGTGCAGCATGGGCGCTTCCACAAAGACCAGCTGGGACTGGCCGATATCCAGAGTGTCCCCCGTTTTCACCGTGACGAAGTTCCAGTCCTGGTGGAAGTGGCCCCGGATGATCCGTTCGCCGTTTTTCGTACAGTAGATGGGCGTATCCGGTATTTCCCTCATCAGCTCCAAGAGCGCGCCCCCATGGTCGATCTCCGCATGCTGGATCACTATGTAGTCGATGGCCTTCAGGTCGATTTCGTCCCTCAGATGCTCCACGAATTCCCGGTCGTAGGGCAGCCAGACCGTGTCGATGAGCACCACCTTTTCATCGCGGATCAGGTAGGAGTTGTAGGAGGAGCCCCTCCTGGTGGAAAACTCGTGGCCGTGGAAGGTCTGCAGCTCCCAGTCCACTTTACCGACCCAGGTGACTTTGTCCGTCAGTTTCTTCGAAGTTCGCACAGAAACACCCCGTTTCTTGTGGTTTAGGGAAATGATACCAAACTATTAAGCCAAACACAAGGAGGCAGAATCAGCCGTTCAAGCCAATTTTTGTCTGTTCCCGCCAGCGCCCATCTACGGTGAACTCAAAGAGGCTGATGGCGTCGCAGCGGAAGGAATAATCCGGGGCAAAGCCCTCCAGTTCCCTTTGATAGCGGGCAAACTGGCCGGGGGTGAGCCTGGTGGCCAGGGTGATGTGGGGATGGTAGGGCCTTCTGTCCACCTTGACACCGGCCTGCCTGAGCTGCCTGGCCAGGGCTCGGTGCAGCTGCTCCAGTTCGCTGGTGAGATCCACGTTGACAAAAAGGACCCGCGTGCCGAAGGAGCCTAAGCCGGAGCCGCTGATTCTAAAGGGGGCCAGGGGCTGGAGAGCCTCTTTAAGCAGCTCCTGCAGGGTTTCCGCGCCTTCTTCCCAGGCAAAGGGGGCGATCACCGTAATGTGGGCCACGGTGCGGGGAGCCCTAAAGGCCCGCCGGTAGCCTTCACACACCTCTTCCAGCTCCTTGGGCAGGCGGATACCGATGAAGAAATCGTACACAAGATCACCTCCTGTCCTTAGTTTCTCGTCCTCTGCCTTTGATCCTTTTTTCTGCCAGTAGTGGCATTTCTTGCGGGGAAGCGGTATAATATGATCACGGATCGAACGGTCGTCCGATTGAATAGGGAGGAGTGGGGCCGTGCTGGAGAAATCGCAGGAGGAGAAGATCCTCGATGCTGCCTACAACGTCCTGGCTAGGGAGGGCTATGCCCAAACGTCTCTGCGGCAAATCGCCGAGGAGGCGCAGGTGGCCTTAAGCCAGATCAGCTATCACTACCACAACAAGGAGGGCCTGCTGCTGGCGGTGGTCAGGCGGGTCGCCGAACGGTATTCCGAGTTTGCCCAGGAGCTAAATCCCGAAATGTCTCCCTGGGAAAAAGGGGCCTGCTTTATCAAGCTGTACCAAGATGTGTTGACCAAGGAGCCGGAACTCTTCTGCGTGCTCTATGACCTGGTTGGGCTCGCCCTCCGGTCGGAAACCCTGCGGGAGCAGGTCAGGGAGATCTTCCAGGTGATCATCGAGCAATTTGCCACAGAGATCTTCACGGAAAAACTCCTGGAGGAGTTCGGCCACGCCTATTCGCCGGAGGTGTTATCCGGCCTGTTTTTGGGGAGTATCTTCGGAATTGCCGTCCAGATCCTGCTGGAGCCTAAGGAAACGGCCTACTTGAGCCTGGATGCACTCAACCTGATCTTCCAACTGAGAAAGAGGTGAATTCATTGCAGCGCTGGTTCAAGCTGGTTTTAGATCATCCCTGGGTGGTGATGGGGGTTGTGGTGGTGCTCACCGCCTTTGCCGCGAGTTTCCTGCCCCGCATCACCTTCGACGCCAGTATCGATGCCATGATCCCCGAGGACGATCCAGTTTTACTGGAACTGATGGAAGTTGTGGACGACTTTGGTACGCAGGACCTTTTCCTCATCGCGGTGCAGAGCGATAACGTGTTCAACCCCGCGGTCTTGAAGAAGATCCACGATTTAGCTGCAGAACTGGAGGCCCTGCCCGGTGTGGCGGAAGTGCAGAGCCCTTTTAACGCCCAGAAAGTGACCAGCGGTTTTTGGGGCATCGAGATCGCGCCCATGACTGCCGAGCTGCCCCAGAGCCCCGAGGAAATTGAGGATTTCAAGAAGGACATCCTGGACAGTCCCTACGCGGGTCGGCTGGTCACCGCGGATGGGCGGGGGGCAGCCCTGTTTTTGGAGCTGGAGAGCCTGAGCTTAATTCCCGATCTCAGCGAGCTCATGGGCCAGATTGAGGAAATCGCGGCCCGCTACGCAGGCCCCGAGGAGATCCATGTGGTGGGCGACGCCTACATCCTCTACTACACCGAGCGGGCCATGAAGCAGGATCTCTTGAAGTTGGTGCCCTTTGTGGTGGTGATCGTGGGAGCGGTCTTGTACGCCACCCTGCGCTCCGCCTTGGGCATCGTCCTCCCCCTGGTTACGGTGGGGACGAGCGTGATCTGGACGGTGGCCCTCATGATCTGGCAGGGCATCCCCGTATCCATCATCTCCATGGTCATGCCGGTGATTCTGGTCACCATCGGCATCGCCTCCAGCATCCACATTTTGAACAAGTACCAGGAGGCGCTATCGGGCGGACTGCCTAAGCGGCAGGCCCTGGAGCAGACCTTTGGGGCCATCACTTCCCCCGTGGTCATGGCGGCCTTGACCACCGCCGCGGGCTTCGCCGCCCTGATCACCGCCTTTGTAGAGCCAATTCGGCAATTCGGCGTGCTCACCGCGGTGGGCGTGATACTGGCCATGGCCCTATCCTTGAGCCTGGTGCCGGCCATTCTCATGCTGGTAAAGGAACCCAAGGTGCGGCTGGCCGAAGACAAGCCCGCGCGGGAAGGGCTGCTCACCCGCATCCTCCTGTCTTTCGTCCACTGGGCCGTGTACCGCCCGAAAAGGCTGGTGGCTGTGGTGGTCGCGCTCTTGATCGTCTTTGCCCTGGGTGCAGGTTTGATCACTTTGGAGAGCAACATCGTCAACTACTTCGGTGCTTCCAGCCCCGTGAAGCGGGCCACCATGGTCATTGAGGAAGTGTTCGGGGGCAGCATGCAGATCGCGGTGGTGCTGGATACAGGTGAACCCGATGGCATCAAGGACCCCGCGGTATTGGCGGAGCTTGTAACTATTCAGGAATACCTGAACTCCTTTGACACCATCAACCACGCCACGTCTGTGGCCGATGTGATCCGGGAGCTCAACCAAGCCATGTGGGACGGGGATCCTGAGTTTTACACCCTGCCTGACAGCCCGGAAGCCGTGGCCCAGCTGCTGCTGCTTTTCAGCATGCAGGGAGGTTCTGGCCTCGATTCCCTGGTTACCTACGATTACAGCAGGGCTCTCGTCACCGCCCAGATGAAAACGCTGGATGCGGAAGCGATGGGCCAGGTGATCAGCCAGGTGGAAAGCTTCCTGAAGGAGCGCTACGGAGCAGAATCGGGCCTTCAGGCCTACCTTTCCGGCACGCCCAAGGTGATGCAGCGCCTCATGAACCGCTACGTGCAGACCCAGGTCTCCAGCCTGGTCAGCTCCGGGATCATGGTGGGCCTCATTGTCAGCCTGCTGATGAAATCGGTGGTTTTGGGCCTGTTCAGCTTGATTCCCCTGGCCTTCACCGTGGTGGTCAACTTCGGCATCATGGGCTTTGCGGGACTGCCGTTGGATGCGGTCACCAGCATGATTTCCAGCGTGGCCATTGGCATCGGCGTTGACTACGCGATTCATTATATCAGCCGCTACCGCTGGGAGGCCGCTAGCGGCCAGGGGACAGCCGCCGCCCTGGAGCGCACCGGCACCAGCGCAGGCCGGGCCATCATCTTCAATGCTCTGGCCTTGATTGCGGGCTTCTTGGTCCTGGTTTTCTCCCATTTCCGAGCCATTGCCGTCTTCGGTCTGCTCATTTCCGCAGCCATGATCGTCAGTTCCCTGGCGGCGCTGTTGGTTGTCCCGCTCTTATTGAACTTTTCTGCCAAACGACAATTGAGAAAGGGGTAAGAAGGATGAAGAAAATGTCTTTGCTTGTACTGGCCGCGCTGCTGGTCCTCAGCTGGACCGCCTTGGCGCAGGGCCCAACTGGCCAGGAAATCCTGGACGAGCTCAGTTTCCGCACCATTTTAAGCGGTTCGGGAAGCGCAGAGCTGACCATGATCACCGAAAACGCCAAGGGCGCCCAGCGCAGCTACGAGCTGCAGGTTTACGTGCGGATGGATGAGGAAGGGGACGCCCAGTTTTTGGAATACCTCGCCCCCGGGGACGTGCGGGGCACCAAGTTCCTGTCCCTGAAGCCCAAAGACGGGGAAAGCCAGATGTGGCTGTACCTGCCGGCCCTGGGCCGGGAACGGAGGATCGCCTCCCACATGACCGGCGATTCCTTCATGGGCACCGATTTCACCTATGAGGAGATCGGCGGCAGCTTTGATTACGAAGAAGACTACGCGGTGCAGAGGCTCCAGGACCAGGTGGAGCAGGGGGTGGACTGCTACCTTCTGGAACTCACCGCCCAGGGGTCGGCAGCAGCCTATGACCGGGTGCTGATCTGGGTGTGGAAGGACAAGATGGTCCCCGTGAAAATCGAGTTCTACGGTTCCGGGAATGTTTTAACCAAGACCCTCACCTTAAGCGATTTCCAGCTGGTTTCCGGCGAGCTCATTCCCCATCGCGTGGTCATGGCCAACAACATGGAGGGGACCAGGACCATTTTGGAGCTGACCAAGGTCAGCCAGGAAGAGGTCAGCCCCGACATCTTTACCGTGCGCAACCTGCGGCGCTAAGCGCGGGAGAACACTGGAGGAGGGTGAACAGCAGTGAAAAAGCGTGTGCAGATTCTCGCAGCCATCCTGGTGATGCTCTGGGCGGTGCCCGTGTGGGCCGCCGCACCCACAGGCGAACTCTACGGGGGCCTGGCCTATGAGTGGGACCGCGTAGAGGAAAAGCCTGTGCTGGCTTCCATCCCCCTGGGCTTCCGCCTGGCCCTGGAAGATGAGCTGGACAGCCTGGGCAAGCTGCATTTTTCCACCAAGGGCTGGTGGGACTGGAAGCTCAAGGACGGTAAGCTCGAGCTGGATCAGCTTTGGCTCAAAGGGTATTACGGCGATTTCGATTACCAGCTGGGCAAGCAGCTGATCAGCTGGGGCACGGCGGATGGCTTTAACCCCACCAACTATTTCACCCGCATGAGCAGCAGCGCTCTCTTGGGCGGCGATCTGCGGGGCGAAGCGGTCTGGGCCGGCCGGGTTGAATACTACGCCCGGGCCTGGTCGGGGACGGCGGTGGTGATCCCGGTCTTCGCACCCCAAAAGATCGATGCCTTCATGGAGAAGCTCATGCTGGAGGCCGGCCCCCAGGGCGCCCAGCTGCTGGAGGCCATCGAAGGGGCCAAAAAGCCGGGCTTGGGCCACCCTGAACTGGCGCTCCGCTTGGAGACCCAGCTCGCCGGCTTCGATCTGCAGGCCAGCTATTTCTGGGGCTACGAGCCCCTGCCAGGTATAGAGCTGGTGCTGGGGCCCACTGTGCCCGGGGGCATGGCCTTGGAAGGGACCTACCGCCGGCAGCACTTCTTGGGCCTGGCCCTGGCGGGAACCCTCGGGCCCGCGGGGGTGTGGGCTGAGGCGAGTTACGGAGGGCCGGAGAAGTTCGCCGAGCCGGAGAATCCCTACGAGGTGCGCATCCCCATGTCCATCAACGAAAGGTATTTCCAAGCGGTGGTGGGCGGGGACTACACAGTTGATGTGGGCAGCGGCCTTTTGGTGCAGGCCCAGTACATCTACCGGGGGCAGGGTTCCCTTCTGGAGCCCTACGTGCAGCCTGATCTGACCGCATTCCCCCCGGCACCGGGGGAAATCCAAGGGGCCCACTACCTCTACGGGCGCCTGGCCTACGATTTCAACCCGGATGCCAGTGCGGATCTGGTGATCCTCTACGGGACCCAGGAAAAGGGCGGCATCATCCGTCCCTCCTACACCCACCGCCTGGGGGAAGGCCTGCAGCTGGAGCTGAGCCTGGTGCAGCCCTTCGGCGAAGGGAAGTTCGACTCCATTTCCACCCGGGCCGCGCTGACGGTGAAATACCAGTTTTAGCAGGAAGAGCCGGAGGGCAGCCGCCCTCCGGCTCTGCACATTTGGCCCCTTCCAGGCAGGAATTGGGCGGTGGCGGTGTAGAAGGATTCCCCCACCGAGGCAGCAGGGGAGGAATGCACAGTGACCAAAGGGGAGCAGCTCAGGCTGATGGAAGAAACTGGAGTCGTTGCGGTCATCCGTACCCAGGATGGCGGGGAGCTGGTGTCCATCTGCGAGGCGCTGGTGGCGGGAGGGGTACTGGCGGTGGAGATCACCATGACTTCCCCCGGGGCGCTGGAGGCCATCTACCAGGCTTCCAAGGTACTTGGGGGGAAGGCCATCATCGGTGCCGGGTCCGTCCTGGATGGGGAGACCGCCCGCGCCGCTTTGCTGGCCGGGGCCGATTTCCTAGTCTCGCCCGTCCTCAGGCAGGATGTGATCACCATGGCCAAGCGCTACGGCAAGATCGTGATCCCGGGGGCCTTCAGCCCCACCGAGATCCTCACCGCCTGGGAGGCGGGGGCGGATGTGGTGAAGGTGTTCCCCGCAACGAAGCTGGGGCCGGAGTTCTTCAAGGATATCCGGGGCCCGCTGCCCCAGGTCAAGCTCACTCCCACCGGGGGAGTGAACCTGGGCAACTTGGGGCAGTTCCTCCAGGCGGGTGCCGTGTTCGTGGGCGTGGGCTCGGCCCTGGTCAACAGGGACATCGTGGCCCGCCGAGACTGGGCGGCCTTAAGCGTTTTGGCCGCGCAGTACATCGCAGCAGTAAAACAGGCACGGGCCGTTTAAGCCCGTGCCTGCGCGGTGCGCCCGGCATGTCTACCGAGCCGATGGGTTGAGAGAAACCCTACCGCCCAACCAGCGGGAAGGTAACCAGCAGGCAAGGGCGCCACTGGCAACAGTGGGGTCTGGAGGAAGCCGAGGGGGTGCCTTGGAACATA
>NZ_JBHGXH010000294.1:0-33104 GCF_041936445.1 Candidatus Darwinibacter acetoxidans
AGCTCTTTGACCACCAGGCAAGGCTTCTCCCTTTCCTCCCCTAATTGAACTAGAGGAGGATTCTACTTGAACCGGGTTCAACCCTGTTATTCGGTCAAACACCCTGAGCAAAACCCGGACAATTATCGTGACTGAAAACAATAGACTGGACTTCTCTTCCGTGAAGGTGGCCTTCTCACACCGTTTTAGTGGCCTTATTTCTCCGTGACAGTGGTCTTTTCAGATCGTAATATACAATTGCCTGTTTGGACGCTTATTGAGGATAATCTTAATAAAATTCGCTCTGCTGCAATAAGACTGCCACGAACGCTAAATTACAATGATTTTCACTATACAAACCTTGTGGTTGCCCGTGATGACTCCTCCGCGCTGGTGTTTGACTACAATCTGCTTGGCAAGGGGTATGTATATTCAGACATCCGAAATGTTTGCTGCTCTCTTGGCAGCGATGATGCCAGAAAAGCGCTTTTAACGGAATACGGCAATTATGACGAGAGTGAAAAGTTGGTGGATGATGTAGTCAATTCGCTGTATTCTTTATATGTCGCTTGCCAGCGTGAGAGCTTTCCGAATTGGGCGAATGATTTATTAGATAAGGTGAAAGACGGCACTTTGTTTACGGCAGTCAAAAAACTACTGGAGGAAACGGCATGAAACATTTAGGAACAGTTACGCTCGAAACCGAGCGGCTTATATTGCGGCCGCTCACACTTAATGACTTTGACGCAGTTCATAGTGGGGCGAGCAATATTGAAAATACATATTTGATGCTATGGGGACCGAACAGCGAGGAGCAAACAGAATGTTTTATAGAAAAAACAGCATTGAACCAGTACCAAGAGCTATCTTTAGTTGGTGTCGCTTAAGGAATGCCCGGAAAAGTGTTGACTTCCCAAACTCTGCGGACTAGGAGTGACTGGCGTGAGGGGTTATTTGGTTTCCACAGGTGTGCTGCCCATTTGTGTCGGCAGACCGTTCTATGACTACACCGGTATTGTGGAAGGCTACAGGCGGCTTGGCCTCCAGGGTATCGAGCTGGTTTTCCTGGCCGAATGGGACAAAGGCCACCCGCCGCGAACCCCAACTTCGGCGGATTGGAGCCGTACGCCGAAAGCAAGCGTGTCTGAGATAGTGGATCTGTGCTCCGCAAACGACATCGCCGTTCCCGCCATCCACGTAAACAGGGATGTGGGTACCATGCTCTGCTCCCAAAACAGGGAAACCATACTGGAGGGGCAGAGGATTCTGGAAGAGAACTTGTGGGGAGCAGAACGGCTGCAGGCGCAGATTGCGGTGCTGCACTTGTGGGATACCCACGCGGAGCGCCTGGATCTGGGCAGGTTGTTCCAGCTGGCTTGGGAAGTGGCCAGAGACCACAAGGTTCCCCTGGCCGTGGAGAATATACCCATAAGTGCCGAAGGTCTAACCCAAGCCAAAGCGTGGGAAGAGCTGGCCGCCATCATGCCCGAGGATTACGGCTTCACATTGGATCTCAACTGGTGTTCTCTCTACGACAACTTCGCTGAGCTTTCATGGTTTAAACACCGCATACTCAACGTGCATGTCCAGGGCCGCGTTGTTCAAGCCGGCAAAAGTGGCTGGACCTTGGCGCCCAGGGTCGGAAACCTAGATATCATCAAGTGCCTGTCTGAATTCTGCGGTTCGGGCTATGATGGCTACATCACTCTAGAGCTGAACAGCCCCAGGGGAGAAGATGACTTCCGAAGGGCGCTGGAGATCATCACAAGTGCCTAGAACCTGCCTCAGCTGACAGCCCCCCCTGACACAGTCTAACTCGGATGTGAACAGAAGGATTTTGCCATCCTTTGTTGTATTTCCCATAAATCCCAAGCCGGGAAGGGTGCTGAGCTATGAATCAAGGGCAGAAGATGTTTTATGACTTTATCATGGAGCGGGTTTAGGCAGACAAGAAAGAAGCAGTCCAAGCGCTGCTGGAGGAAAGCTTTGCCCGCTACGCTGCGGGAACCTTTGACAAAGAGTATTTCCAGGAAGTCGCGCCGAAGATTCTTGCCGTTGTGAGGCCAGAAGCGGCCGCAGAGGTGCAGGAAGCCATGGAGCACTTCGCTTCGAACTTGTAGTTTGTACGGGCTGGGGTAGCAGTATCCCAGCCCGGGTTTCTTTCGGCGCTCGGCCCACTTACTTGTTGGCTCCGTGAACGCACCTGTGCCGGGAAAGGAGTTGCCAGAAGAGCAGAGAATCCAGTCTCAAGAGAAGAAAGGGTGAAGGGGATGCAGTACGATGTACAGAGCCCTGAAGAGTACCTGGAGAAGTTGGAGAATGGCTGGCGCGAGGAAAAGCTCTTGGAGGTGCGCCGGCTGATCAGGGGCAGCACGGCCCTGAGCTGGAGGAGCGTATCAAGTACAAGATGTTGAGTTACGGCACGGAACAGGGGGATCTTTTCGGTCTAAATGCCCAAAAGGGGTATGTGAGTTTGTATGTGGGTGAGATCAGCAAGATTCCCAACGTCGGCTCACTGTTGGAACCGTTCGATACAGGGAAGGGATGCATCCGGATTCGGAAATCCATAGACATTCCCAGCACCGGGCTGGAGGAGTTTATCTGCGCAGCTGTGGCTCTGTGGAGGAGCGGCGGGGATAGCTCCTGCTAGTGCGGCCTTTTTACCCTGGTTCCAGAACTGCGAGAATTCCTGTTAGCCAAGGAGTGATCCATTCCGGCCACGAAATCCCCGGCAGAGCTGAGCTAATTATCAGCGTGCTGAGGAAAAGATGAGTAGGGGGTTATCAGTATGGACCCAGTCCAGTGGAATGTGGGTTTAAGTAGGCTTGTCCTGAGCGGGATTATGGGTTTGGCTGTTGGCGATGCGCTGGGTGTGCCGGTTGAGTTCAGGGAAAGAGAAACCCTGGCCCGAGACCCTGTGGTTGGCATGAGGGCTTACGGTACATACAACAAGCCTGCCGGCACCTGGTCAGATGACACCAGCATGACCCTCTGCCTAATGAGCGGTCTTGCTAAGGGGCTAGATTACGATGAAATCATGCGCAACTTCCTGAAATGGTACAAAGCGGGTGAGTTCACAGCCGATGGACACACCTTTGACGTGGGAACAACCACAAGTGCGGCCTTGGAACGATTCGAAAGAGGTGTTCCTGCCCTAGAGTGCGGGGGAACCGGTGAGTACGACAACGGCAACGGATCTCTGATGCGAATACTTCCCCTAGTGTTCTATCTCAGTACTGTATATGGGGTGAACTTCCAGGACAGCAGTGAAGCATTTGACATCATCCATAACGTCTCTGCTTTGACCCATGCCCATAAGAGAAGCCAGATTGCCTGCGGGATCTACCTTTCTATTGCGGCCATGCTCCTAAGCGGCTCTGATCTGGAACATGCCATTAAGATCGGAATCCATAAGGCTATGGAGTATTACGAGAAGCAGCCTGAGTACGCTGAAGAACTAGGCCATCTCTCGCGGCTAAGGAGTGAAGATTTCAAGAAGATACCTAGGGAAAAAATCAGCAGCAGCGGCTATGTTGTGTCTTCACTGGAGGCCGCCATTTGGTGCTTGCTGAATACCAACGACTATGCAAGCTGCATCCTAGAAGCGGTCAATCTGGGAGGCGACACCGACACAGTGGCGGCCATTGCAGGGGGATTAGCAGGGCTAGCCTATGGATACGAGGCAATTCCCCAGGATTGGCTTGACGTGCTAGTAAGGAGAGAATACTTGGAAAAAGCCTGTTACGAGTTCAGTCTGGCCTTGGCGCGTCGCGACACGGGTAGCCAGTCTTAGTTTGCTGCCCCACTGCAGTGAAGGCTGCGGTCTTTTTTTGAGGATAGGTGGTCCTATGCTGGCGTGAGGAGGCGCCCCCTCGGTAGTGCAAAACCTATGGCCCTCCAGGGTGCGATCAACCTTAGGGTGGCCCCAGAGTAGGGAGTGATCACGGGCTACGCGGAAAACGGCAAGGTACTCTACTGCCGGACGTACTTCGACAAGGATTACTGGAACGAGAGCCAAGACTATCTGGAAAGCGACTTCTGGCCGTTTTTGATCATGCACTTTGGTGAGAAAAAGGCGAGACCAAGTGATCTGGACAATCTAGTGGCGTCACTGCACACCCTTGTTCAATCCTTTGAGGCGGAGTGCAGCAGCGGGTATTTCCAGGGAGCAGAGGCCTAGGAAAGATGGATAGCCGGACTGCGCAATGACGGCTTCTGGGATCAGAGCAGCTCCAAGGACGACGTTGAAAGGCTGCTGGCCGTAAATGACTACCTGCTGCTCAGCCTGATCGAT
Source organism: Candidatus Darwinibacter acetoxidans (assembly GCF_041936445.1). Taxonomy (NCBI): domain Bacteria; kingdom Bacillati; phylum Bacillota; class Clostridia; order Candidatus Darwinibacteriales; family Candidatus Darwinibacteriaceae; genus Candidatus Darwinibacter; species Candidatus Darwinibacter acetoxidans. The sequence goes on from NZ_JBHGXH010000294.1 coordinate 4,274, forward strand.
GCCAGAAGGTGTGCCGTAGAATACCTTGGCGAATGTGTTCCTCTCTTGACAGGTGCAAAAGCGGACTTGCTCACGAAAATGGCGTCACTTTACCGGGGAGTGGCCGAAAGGCTGGGTTCTTTCCGCAACAAGGTGAAGGCCAGCGACGGAGAAGACCTCCGCTACAACGCGATAGGCTTGTGTTGGATTACCTCCCGGAGTTTGTGATGGTGGACGAGAGGTACAAGGAGATCACCGTACGCATGCTCCTCAACCACACTTCCGGCATCCCAGGCACCATCAACAAGGACTCCGCGACGGCGGTGAAGAACAGGGCGTTCGTTCAGGAGACTCTGGAACGGCTGCGGACCACCTCGCTGGTTAACGATCCGGGGCGGATCAGTGTCTACTGCAACGATGGCTTCACGGTTGCCCTGGCCTTGGTTGAGAGGGTTTCCGGCCTCAGCTACGCCGACTTTGTAGAGCAGAACATCTTCAGCAAGCTGGGTATGACCAACACCAGCGCCTACTTAAAAGAGGGCAGCGCAAACGTGGCCAGGGTATACGAGGGGGAGAGTGAGTTCCCCCTGCCCCTCGAGCACTTGAACGCCCTGGCCAGCGGCGGCATAGCTTCCGCCGCGGTGGACCTCTGCAAGTTCGGAGAGATCTTCCAGGTTGGATCCATGCTCACGCCGGCCATGTTGGCAGAGTACACCAGAGCCCAGTATGGGCCGGAAACCGTTCCCGCGGGCGCTCCCCTCATAGATAGTGGACTGGGCTGGGACCAGGTGCAGGTCTACAAGTTCAGGCCCCTAGGCGTTGATGTGCTGGCCAAAAGCGGCAGGACACTTCATTACAGCGCTGAACTGTATGTGGCCCCTAGGAGCGCATCAGCGTGGGGGTGATCTTTGCCGGGACAGCCGATCCCGTAGCGGTGGCAGATGCGGTGCTTGAAGCCGCCTTAGAAGACTTGGGGCTTGCGGAAGGCCCAGTTACTTCAGCTGTCCTGTCTCCGGAAGCGGAGTTCCCCAAGATCTCCAGCAGATCGAAGGGTTTTACAACTCGCCGCTGGGGCTCTTCCAGGTGCAGCTGACTGAGGACAAGAGCGGGATCGTTATAGCTGTCTTCGATGGAATAGGTTATACACCGTACATCACCGCGGCGTACCGGGCTTATGGCAGGTTCTACACTCCCAGCGGCACCAGCTATCCTTTCTCTGAGGGGGAGCTCGGCAGCGTCATCCTCGGTCATCCGGACAGCTCAGATGCGGGCTATGTCATTTTTGAAAAGCTGATGCCTGAAGCCGAAGTGGATGACCCGGCGTTCGCCGGCAGGACCTGGCTGCTCCGCAACCTGAGCAGGCACGATCTCTTGCCGTGGATGGCCCGGACAATCGCGCTCCCCGAACTGCCGGGTTATGTAGTTTTATTCGACGGCACCTATTACACACCGCTGGCCCTCAGCGACCCAAGCAGCACCAAGATGGCTTTCCCATTATATCCGCGACCAGTTCGAGATGTTTGTGCGGGAAGAGCAGGGCGAGATGCGGCTCTACAATCACGGCTATGTGTTCAGGGACGCGGCTGAGCTTAGCACCATCGGCTCCGGCGCCCGTTTGCAGATAGGATCTGCAGGCGAAAACGAAGGGGGCAGGCTGGGATTTAGCGGCAAAGCTGGTTTTGAGTTTACAGGGCCGGGAAGGGTTGTGGTGTTCTCTGGGGAGCTGGAGGTGGCGTATGACAGCCTCACATCGCCGGAACGCGAGGCCGCTGTGGAGGAAGGGCGGTACCTGCTCTTCATAGGCGAGCCGGGAGCTGAGCTCACGGTTACTGCACCCGGAGATCTGGGCTGAGCAGGTCAGCAGATCGCCCTTTCCCTCGCCTGATTCGCCTTCTGGCACCGCCTTTGGTTAATAAAAGCCGCTGCGGATTACCGCGGCGGCTTTACGTACGAGTATCGCTTTTTAAAGTTCATCGGCGGGACAGGCGGCAATGCCCAGCATGCCTTGGCCTCCGTGGACAGCCAGGGAGGCTCCCATTTCGGTGATGAACACTTGAGCGCAGCGCAGGCGCTCCTCGACCCTCTGCTTAAACTCCTCTGCTTTGTCCCGGGCATTGCTGTGCAGCACGGCGACGGTCAGCCTCTCGCTTGGGAAACGCTCTTCCACAAGGGCAATCATGCGCTGCAGGGCCTGCCCGTAGGAGCGTTTTTTGTCCACGGCCTGCACTAGACCATCCCTGATCCCCAAGATGGGTTTGATGGTTAGCAGCGAAGCCACCATAGCCTGCACCCGGCTGACCTTACCGCTGCGGGCCAGGTACTTCAGGGTGGGGACAGCCACAAACACGGTCGTTTTCTCCTTGACCCGCTCTATGATCTCCAAGATCTCTTCCCGGCCCTTGCCTAAAAGGGCAGCCCGGGCAGCGGCCAGCGCGGCAAATCCCTGCCCCATGCTGGCTGATTCCGAATCAACCACGGTGATGGGGATGGGAATGTGTTCCTTCAGGAGTCGAGCCACCTGCACGGTGCCGCTCTGCCTGGAAGTGACATGGATGGAGATAATCTCTTTGGCTCTGTCCACGAGTCTCGTGTAGATGTCGAGGAAATCCCCGGGAGAAGGCTGAGAAGTTGTGATATTCTCTTTTTCCTCCAGCTGCGCGTAGAACTCCTCAGGACTTAGGTCCAGGCCCTCACGGTGGAATTGGTTGTCGATTTGAATGCCCACCGGAACGATTTCCAGCTCAACTTCCCTGGCCAGCTCCGGAGGCACACTCGCGGCACTGTCAGTTACAATGGCGATACGCTTCACGCTTTCACCAACTTTCAAATAAACTTGCTTCATCTGCAGTTATTCCCTTAAGAAGGCACAGATCCTGCATGGCCTGGAGTGCTTCTTTTATCACAAAGGGAGTATGCCCCCAAAAGCGCCCCGCCCAGCCGTTTCAGCCCCACTGCCGGTGATCACATTTTTTGTTGCCGCTGGGCACCCACAGGAGGAAAAGGGAAAAAAGGGGTGTGCACAACTCTAGTATTGGAAAGGAGTGGCATAAAAAACAGTGTCATCTTACGGAAGCTAGTTCCAGAGACGCTGCTTGGGGTGTTCAGCTTTGCTTGCCCAATCGGAATTCGCTCCGTATCCGCCGCGGGAAAGTGCGGTGAAGACGTTTTTCGCTTTGCCCCAGGCCAGCATGATCGTGATCCAAGGGGAATACCAGCACTTGATCCTGCTGCCATACGGGCAAAACGACCTGGAGAGGGATGTTGCCGAATTCTTGCTGCAGCAGAAGAAGCCGCCTCGCCTGACTGTTGTTGAGGGAAAGCCGCTGCCTCTGGTTCCGTGACACCTTCAGAGCGAGTTGGTCTGCACCGAAATAGCGGCAAAAGGTCACTCCGGGTATCCAAAAGGAAAAAGGGGGAGGAACGGCGCCCAAGTTCCTAGTAGTGTGCTAGGGAAGGGTACCGTCCGCAGCAGGGCGGTGGACTTTCTTGTTGACGAGTCAAAATGACTGAAGGAGTGTGTCAAATCAACATTCAAAGGCTACTTGCCCGTTTGGGTGACAACCGTGAGGAAGTCATCAGGGAAGCGGCGCGCTGCCGTACAGCGGCAGAACTCATGGAGCTGGGGGGAAGCATAGGTTTCGAACTAGAAGAAGAGCAAGCGGGAAAGCTTTTGACTTTCCTGCGTCCCCGCGACGAGGAGCTCTCACCCAGCGAGCTTGATGTGGTGACCGGTGGAGATGAAGAAGAGGAAAAGAAGAACCCGGAGTGCAAGTTGTGCGGCAGCCCCAACACCTTTTACAATCCCCAAAATAGGAGTTACATGTGTGACGACTGCGGGATGTGCTTCTGGTAGGGGAACGGACTCTTCCGCGCTGACCAAAGGTTTGGCGCTAAACTGATGAGGCAGAGCTCTTCTGAGACCGGGAAGAGCGCTGCCTCTTTTCTCATGCAAGCCCTCAAGTGGGATTTGCTGCAAGGGTATGTTTGGGCCATGGAGAAATCTACAACGAAACCCACTTCCTGGCTTTCGCTGAACAGAAGCTGGAGCAGGGTATCCCTCCCGGACGGCCAGGGTGAGGCGCAAGGGAAAGGGGTAAAGCAGAAGGATGGCTTTGTACAAAGTGGTTGACAAAAGCACCATTGCACCGCTTTTTGCCGGCCAGGAGCATACCATGATCCGGTCCTGCCTGGAGGACTGCATGGGCTATGCCTACGCCGATGATCTGGCGCAGCCGCGCTCAGCCGCCATTTACGTTGGGGATTTCTGCTTTTTCGGGGGTAAGGTGAACACAGAGCTGATCGCCACCAAACCCCAGGACTATGTGGGCCAGGGTGTACTCATGGTGCCTCCCGATGCTGACTGGGAGGAAGGCGTCAAGGCGTTCTACGGGGCGCGGGCTGTTCCCTGGATCCGCTATGCCACCAAACAGGACCCCAGCAGGTTTGACCGCGGGAAACTCGCGGAGCTGGCCGGGGGATTGCCCGCCGGCTTTGAGCTGCGTCCCATTGATCAGGGGCTCTACGAAGAGATTTTGGCCCTCCCCTGGGCCAGGTCTCTGTGCGGGAACTTCGCCAGCTACAGCCAGTTCGCGGCTAACGCCCTGGGCGTTGTCATCCTCCACCGCGGGGAGCTGGTCTCCGGTGCTTCCGCCTATGCCTTTTTCCGGGGCGGGATCGAGGTGGAAATCGACACCAGGGTAGACTACCGCCGCCGGGGACTGGCCACCGTCTGCGGGGCGGCTTTGATTCTAGAGTGCTTGAAGCGGGGGCTCTACCCAAATTGGGATGCCCATAGTAAGGAGTCGCTGGCCCTGGCCCAGAAACTGGGCTATGCTTTAGACCGGGAGTATCCGTGTTACTGCCTCTACCCTTGGTAACCAGTGGGGAGCAAAAGGAGTTGGTACCATGCCCAGAGCAGTAATTCTGAGCGCAGTGGTTCTCCTGCTGGCCGGCTGTATTGCACCCCCCGCTGGCCCGGTGGGGAGGGCAGACCAGACCCCGGGGCTTTCCCTGCAGGAAACCTTCGCCCGGGACCTGCGCTTCATCTACGAAGAGATCCGCGACAACTATGTCAACCTCGCCTACAAAGAGGAAATGCTGGGCTTTGACTGGGACGAGCTCTATGCCCGTTACTCCGCTGGCCTGGCCCAGGTGCGCACTGAGAAGGAATTCTTCCGGCTGGCCAGCCGGTTTCTATCCGAACTGCGGGACGGGCACGTGGCGCTGGGGCCCTATCGGGGCCTCCCCGAGGTGGAACGGCAGCTCTACGACTTTGACCCCGCCCTCAAGAACCTTTTCACAGTGCGTTTGGTAGAAGGAGTTCCGATCATTGCCGAAACGAGGCTGCCCCTGCTGCCTGTGGGGTCGGAAATCCTGACGCTGAGCGGGATCCCCTTTCTAGAGCTGTTGGAAGAGGCCAGCCGGCACTTTTTCTACGGGGCCACAGAGCAGGCAGTTGCCGCCAGGGTCCTGGCCAATGGCCTTTATCTCCACTACCTAGCCCTGATCAGCCACCCCTTCCCAGGGGAATTGGAGATCACCTTCAGGACCCCCGAAGGGCGCAGAGGCGACTGCAGATTCAGCGTGCCAAGCGCAGCGCAGGCTGGGCGCGCCCTGCCTGAAGGGGATCCCTACCCTTCTTGCGTCTTAGAAGACGGAATCGCCCGGATCGCCGTGCCCAGCTTTGAAGTGGAGCCCAAGGAGTTCCGCATCCGGCTGGAGCAGATCGCGGCTGAGCTCAAGGGGGCGGACGTGGAGGGCGTGATCCTGGATCTGAGGGGCAACAGCGGGGGAAATGAGAGCTTCCGGGAGCTTTTGTCCTACCTGGTGAGGGAAGAAACCGTAGTGGCAACCTACCGCTACCGGCGCTCTCCCCGTATGGGCCAGGTCTACCGGTTGAGGCCCCTTTATGAAACGCTGCTGGGAAGGCGGATCAGGGGAGCGCGGGAAGAGGGTTACAGCGCCTGGTACTGCTGGAAGGTCAAACCTAGCAGGGAGGAGTTCTTCCGCTCTCGGCCTGTGGTTGTCCTCACCGACAGGCTGGTGTTCAGCTCCGCGGACCGGTTTGTGGGGGCGGTCCTGGAACACGACCTGGCAGTGGTGGTGGGGACCGAAGTGGCCTGTACAGGGCACGGTCTGCCCACGGGTGTGCTGCTGCCCAGCGGTAAATATGTGCTGAGTTACGGCTTCCAGGAACTGCGGGATGCCCAGTTCGGGCCCTTGGAAGGCCAGGTCAAACAGCCCCAGGTCTTTGCCGAGCAGACCCTGGCGGATTACCACCGGGGAGTGGATACTGCCTTGACCAGGGCCATGGACTTACTTAGGGAAAAACGGTGAAGAGGTGCTCTCCCCAGGGAACACCTCTTTTTAGTTGGGTGTCGCTGCCGGGTCTAGGCCGCGGGCAACCAAAACTAACAAAACGTGTGCGCTTTGGTTGGTTTGCAAGGGGGAATACTGCCTGTATCATAGACTTGGGGGGTATGAAAAGAATGAAAAGTTCAAAGGGTAATATCGCGGATAACCTCCGCTATCTCCGCAGCCGCAGCGGACTGACCCAGGAACAGGTGGCGGAGTACATCGGTGTTTCCCGCCAGGCGGTGGCCAAATGGGAGCGGGGCGAGTCCCTGCCCGATATCCTCAACTGCGAGGCCTTAGCGGATCTTTTTGAGGTTTCCCTCACGGACTTGGTGCGCCACGATGCGCAAAAAGAGGGGATGCCCATCCCGCCCCGCAACAAACACATCTTCGGCGTGGTTACCTTGGGGGAGCGGGGCCAGATCGTACTGCCCAAAAAGGCCCGGGACACCCTCAACCTTCAGCCAGGTGACACGCTGGTGGTTTTAGGGGACACCAGCCCCCTGACCAAGGGGATCGCCCTCATCGCCAGTGATGTATTCCTGAAGATGACCGGTGGGGTTCTGACAGAGATCTTTCCCAGCAAGGGGGACTGATAAAAATGCTCGTGGTAAGGAACCTTGTTAAGCGCTATCCCAAGTTTACTCTGGAGGATGTGAGTTTCTCCCTGCAGCCCGGCAGGATTATGGGCTTGATCGGTCGGAACGGCGCAGGAAAGACCACCACCTTAAAGTGCATTTTGAACCTGGTGCGCCCCGACGGCGGTTCGGTGGAGATGTTCGGCCTGGATTTCCGCAGCCATGAGGAGAGCTGCAAACAGCGGATTGGCGTGGTTTTCGGCGGCGTGGACTTTTACAAACACAAAAGACTCACCCAGATCACTGAGGTTACCAAGCGGTTCTACCGAGACTGGGATGATCAGGCCTATGCCCGCTATCTGGAGATGTTCGCTTTGGATCCGGAGAAAAAGGTGAACGAGCTTTCCTCGGGGATGAAGGTGAAATACATGGTGGCCTTGGCCCTATCCCACGGGGCGCAGCTCCTCATCTTTGATGAGCCCACCAGCGGTCTGGACCCCGTCTCCCGTGATGACCTGCTGGGGCTTTTTCGGGCGCTGGTTCAAGACGGTACCAGGAGCATCCTCTATTCCACCCATATCACCTCTGACCTGGACAAATGTGCCGATGACATCAGCTACATCAGAGACGGGAAGCTGCTGCGCAGCGCGGAAAAGGGCGAGTTCATCCGCTCCTTCCAGCACCTGAAGGGAGATGGGGAACAAGGCGAGCTCACCCTGGAGGAGATCATGATCCGCACAGAGAGGAGGAGTTACCGTGTCTAAGCTGCTGTACAAAGAGCTGCGCCTGGCGGCCCACCCCAATCTTTATGTATTCACGCTCCTGGGGGCCCTGGTTCTGGTTCCCGCCTACCCTTACGGCATGGTGTTCATGTTTGGCTGCTTGGGCCCGTTTATTACCATGGGCTACGCCAGGGAGACCAATGATCTCCACTACACTGCCCTGCTGCCCATCGGCAAGCGGGATATTGTGAAGGGCAAATGCCTGCTTTTCGCCGCAGCACAGCTGGCACAGGTGCTCATCTCCCTGCCCTTTGCCTTCTTAAGAGTGAGGGTCCTCCCCGCGGGCAACCCCGCGGGGATCGAAGCCAATGCGGCTTTCTATGGATTTGGCTTGATCATCTATGCCATCTTCAACTTCATCTTCCTCACCGAGTTCTTTAGGACCGGCTTCAAAGTGGGGAAGGCGTTTCTGCTTGCCATTGTCCCAGCCTCGGTAGTTGTTCTAACTATGGAGGTCCTGGCCCACATACCGGCCTTTGCTTGGTTGGACAGCGTGCAGCCCGCGGACCTGCTGCGCCAGCTGCCCATTCTCCTTGCGGGCCTGGCCATCTACCCCACGGCCATGCTAGCCGCATTCACAGTCGCAGCTAAGCGCTTTGAAAAGGTTAACTTGTAAGGGGAGTTGGGGCAGGGATCATGCAGGCTCGGCACGTTTATTTTGCCGCAGTCAGAGCCTGGACCCAGGAAATGGCAGGAGGCGGTTCCGCAGAGCCGAAGTGATCCACAAAAGACCAGGTGGTTGGTGGAAAGTGTGCCCTAGCAATTTGTGCTCTACACCATATTCCCCATGGCGCCGCCTGCCGGTGCATGTCTGCCCTCGAGGAAGGGGTGGGAGCCCTCTTGCCGGAAGCAGCTTCTGAGCGCTCTCCACCCCAGGGAAGCAGGTGACCAGCACCTCGAGATCCGCCGCAGAGTGCACGGGGAGGAAAGAGACTGCGAGGTCATTGGCAGGATGGTTACTAATACTTCCCTCTAGAGCGCTGGTTTTTCATGTGGGTGGACCGGAACTTCCCGGGGAGGGCTGCCCAGTGGGCGGAAAAGTTGAGGATGGCAGCGCTTTGTTGGAAGCTGCCAAGGCGCTAACCTAGGAGGATCTTGCCGAGCTGGTCTCGGCGTTGACGACCAAAGACGATGAGAAAAGGTATCGGGCCCTTCTCCTTTTGCAGAGCAGATCCGCGTTCTCCGCCGATGTCTATCCCTATTGGGACACCTTCCGCAGCAAGCTCCAGAGCCGCAACTCGTATCAGAGAGGCATCGGGCTCATGCTGCTTGCGGAAAACAGGATGGAGGCTGCCCTTGACGAGTACCTGGAGCTCCTCCACGATGAAAAGACCATCACCATCCGCCACTGCATCCAAGGGCTGGGCAAGATTGCCGCGGAGAAGCCGCACCTGGCGGGGAGGATAGCGGCGCGCCTTGTCTGCTTTGACCCCATGGGCGTTAGAGAATCCATGCGTAAATCCATACTGCTGGACATCTTGAGGGTCCTGTGCAGCATAAAAGTGCGCCATCAGACAGCTGAAATTGAGGGCTTCATCGCCAAAGCGCTCACCGGCGGAGTATTGGACAAGGGATCAAAGGGGGAAATAGAGAATCTCCTTCAGCAAGCTTGAACGTCTTCTGGAGGAGGCGCAGAGAGCTGGCTCAGGCCGGTCTTCGGCACCTATCAGCGTGGGGGGTAGAAAATGGCTAAGTACCGCAATCCAATCATTGAGGGTTTTAACCCCGATCCCAGCATCTGCCGGGTTGGGGAAGACTTCTACTTAGTCACGTCCACTTTTGAGTTCTTCCCAGGAGTCCCCATTTACCACAGCAGGAACTTGGTGGAGTGGGAGTTGATCAACTACTGCTTAACCGAGGACAGCCAGCTGAATCTGGAGAACTGCCGCTGTTCCAAGGGTATCTTCGCGCCCACCATCCGCTACCACGATGGAACCTTTTTCATGATCACCACAAATGTCTCCCACCAAGGCAATTTTGTTGTGCACACCAAGGATATCCGGGGGAAGTGGTCGGAGCCGCACTGGATTGACCACAGCGGGATCGATCCCTCCCTGCTGTTTGATGATGATGGGAAAGTCTACTACTGCGGCACTGCCTTGGATGAACGGGGGAAACAGGGGATCGCCCTGTTCGAGATCGATCCCTTTACAGGGGAGAAGCTCAGCAGAACGGAGATGATCAGCTATGGGGCGGGGGGGAAGCATCCAGAGGCTCCCCACCTCTACAAGATCAACGGCTACTATTACCTCATGATCGCCGAGGGCGGCACCGAATATGGTCATATGGAAACCATCTTCCGCAGCCGCAGTCCCTGGGGCCCCTATGAACCCTGTCCCCACAATCCCATCCTTTCCCACAAGGACTTCATGGGCTCGCCCATCCAAGCCACAGGCCACGCAGACCTGGTGGAAGATGCATCCGGCAAGTGGTGGCTGGTCTGCTTGGCGATACGGCCCTTGCCGGAGGTACTGCTCCACAACCTGGGGCGGGAAACGTTTCTCGCCCCCGTTACTTGGGATGAAGATGGCTGGCCGGTGGTGGGGGATCGGGGCCGGATTGCCCTGGAGATGGAGGCAGATCTCCCGGCTCCGGTAACCAAGAAGGCGGCTACCGTGGACTTCGCCGATGATTTTGACCATGAGACGCTCCGCCTGGAGTGGAACTTTGTCCGCAACCCCCGCCGGGAGAACTACAGCCTTACGGCCAAGAGGGGCTATCTCCGGCTGTCAGCCGGCGGGGAAACGCTAAACGATCACCATCCCACTTTTGTGGGGATCAGGCAGCAGGAGTTCGAACTGGAGGCCCGCACGAAGCTCTTGATTGAGCACATGGCCGAAGGACAGCAGGCGGGGCTGGCGGCGTATTACAACATGCATTACCACTATGAGATCTATGTGACCCAAGAGTCCGGCCAGCACTACGTTGTCCTGGCCAAGAAGGTTCATGACATCTACCACATCGCCGAAAAGAGGCCCATTGACTTCTCGGGTGAAGTTGAGCTCGAGATCGAAACGGGGAAAGAGGACTATGTGTTCAAGTACCGCCTGGATGGGGAATGGATCACCCTGGGCACGGGTAAGACGGCTGGTCTTTGTACGGAAGGGACCATGATGATGACCTTTACAGGGGTTTACCTGGGCTTGTTTGCCAGCAGGGGCGAAGCCTATTTCGATTATTTCACTGTAAAGCAGCTTGCTTAAGGCAGTTTGAAGCGCAAAGGGGCTTTCCGGTTAACCGGGAAGCCCCTTTGAGACTTATTCCTCAGCCCAAAATTGCCCTAATTGTAAAGGCCGCTTGCGGAGCAAGCGTTTCCAGTGAAATAGTTCATCTCCGCCCCCGCGCTCACTCTCCATAGTCATAGATGATCTCCACTTTCTTGGGGGAGGCCGCCTTGTTCATGAGCTCTTTCAGCAGGGCTCTGGTGAGCTTGTTCAGCTCATAGTGGTCAATTTCAGTCAGGCTGATCCAGATGTACTCCTCCGCTTCTTCGTTTAGAATCACTTGGGAGGAGTCCGTTCTGCAGGCGAAATCCACAAAGACAAAGTGCTTTTGCTCCTGAAAACCGGCACTGTAGATATTTTCCTTCAGCCCTACCAACTCCAGGTCATAGATCTCCAGGCCCGTTTCCTCCAGGATCTCCCTGCGCAGAGCCTCTTCCATTTTCTCGCCCCACTCCACATGGCCCCCTGGAATGACATACTCGTTGTTCCACTTGTGGGACTTCAGGAGAAGCACTTTGTTCTTCGGGTTGAAAATGACAGCCCCAACCGCCAGCTCCGGATACTTCACGGACCACTCCTCCTCGGCCTTTTGGCCCTATCCTTCCACACGGCCGCCAGATCACCTTCTGGATGGGTCTGTCCGCGGCGCGGAGTTCCATTGATTTTTTTCATTCTGGACAAAGGAAGGACAGAGGGTTGTGTCAAAATAAAAACATAACGAAGATAAAAAATGTATTATGAAAAGCGTCCAAAGTTGGGGAGAGGGGCGGCGTGATGTACAACTGCCCCAAGACCGCTGAACATGGTGAGCTGGAGGTTGTGGGTGCCTTTACAGGCATGCATATAACTGGTGATGAGAAGTTTTACCGGGTGAGGTACTGTTCCCACTGCGCTGCCTATTATTTCTACGTTTCCATGGAAGCAACTGTCAGCTACGGCAAGAACTACTTCGCCTTCTACATCGAGCTCACGGAAGATGAGGCCCGCCAGATGCTTTCCGTAATGGAGAAGGAAGAGGACGACGATCAGATTGAGCGGTACCTCAACGATTTTGACTGGAACAACCAGGAGCGCTGGGTAGAGCGGCCTTAAGGTGGTGTTGGAGGATACTAAATATGCAGAGATAGTCATTGCTTTTGCAGCGGTGTCCTATGTAAAGAGAAGAGGGATTCCAAAGATAGACCCTTCCAGTTTACACTTTATCAACCAATTTGGCCCTGCTTTGCTTTTATCTGGCTGCTGTACAGCCCTTCCTTCCGATTTTCGTACGCTTTGAGTTGACAGGGAGCTGTGAGGGGAGTATTATTTATAAAAAACAGCCTCGGAAGACCAGGCATATTGTTGGAAGCATCTAGACGTATTGGAGGTCCACATAATGACCATTTCCGCACTGGCCAGGGAGCAATACACTGACCCCGGCCCAGGTACAGACGTTTTGGCACAGGATGTCCTTTTAGGCATAAGGGATTTGCATACGTACTTCTCCACCGATGAAGGTTTTGTCAAGGCCGTCAACGGTGTTTCTTTTGATATAAAAAAGGAATCCGTCTTCGGTGTCGTTGGCGAAAGCGGCTGCGGCAAGAGCATCACCGCCATGTCCGTCATGCAGCTGCTGCCCAAGCCCCACGGGAACATCCACTCGGGGCAGATTTTTTTCCGCCAGCGTGATGGAAAAGTAGTGGATCTAGCCCAGCAGGATCCCACGGGTCCTTTGATGCGGCGGATCCGGGGCAACGAGATCGCCATGATCTTTCAGGAGCCCATGACATCGCTGAACCCAGTGTATACCGTGGGTCAGCAGATCGTAGAGGCCATTACGCTCCACCAAAAAGTGACGGAGAAGCAGGCCTGGAAAATGGCGGAAGAGATGCTGGCTAAGGTGGGGATTCCCATTCCGGGTCAGCGGGTGCGGGAGTATCCGTACCAGATGAGCGGCGGCATGCGCCAAAGGGTGATGATTGCCATGGCTTTATCCTGCAATCCGTCGCTGCTCATTGCCGACGAACCCACCACCGCCCTGGATGTGACCATCCAAGCGCAGATCCTTGAGCTGATGCGCCGCCTCCAGGAGGAGTACAAGATGTCCATCATGATGATCACCCATAACCTCGGTGTGGTCAGCCGGATGTGCGATGAGGTGGCGGTGATGTACTTGGGTAAGATCGTTGAACACGCCAAGGTTCGCACCCTTTTTCACAACCCTGCCCATCCCTACACCCAGGGACTGCTCAACTCCATACCCAAGCTGGGAGGGCGCAGGAGTAGGCTGGTGCCCATTAAAGGGGTCGTGCCCGATCCCCGGGCTATTCCCGAGGGCTGCAGCTTTAGGGAGCGCTGCCCCGTAGCCATGGACAAGTGTGCTCAAGAACCGCCGGTGATCAACATCGAAGAAAACCACTCAGTCCGCTGTTGGCGCTTTGCTTGAGAAAGTATGCCGGAAAGGAATGCTCAGTGATGACGACTGCAAACACAGGGGAAATATTGTTAGATGTTCAGGGCTTGCGGAAGTACTTTCCGATCACCAAGGGCATATTCCGTCGCACGGTGGGCTATGTGAAGGCTGTGGAGCGGGTGAGCTTCCAGGTTCGCAAGGGCGAAACCCTGGGCGTTGTTGGTGAAAGCGGCTGCGGCAAGACCACCATGGGCCTCTGCCTGGTGCACCTGATCCAGCCAACAGAGGGCACTATTCGCTTAAACATCGATGGTGATTGGACTGAGGTCAACTCCCAGACCATCCGCGGTCTGCGGGATAGAATGCAGATCGTGTTCCAAGATCCGTTTTCCTCCCTCAACCCGCGGATGCGCATTCGGGATATCGTTGCCGAGCCTTTAGAGGCCCACGGCATAAAAAACCGCCGGGAGCGCTATGAACGGGTGGAGGCCATGCTCGAGGCGGTGGGATTAGGCCCCCACCACATGAACCGCTTTCCCCATGAGTTCAGCGGCGGGCAGCGGCAGAGAATCGGCATTGCCCGGGCGCTGGCCTTGAATCCTTCGCTGGTGGTCTGCGATGAACCCGTATCGGCCCTGGATGTATCGGTACAGGCGCAGGTTTTGAACCTCCTGGCCGACCTGCAGGAGCAGTTTGGCTTGACCTACTTGTTTATCGCCCACGATCTCTCTGTGGTCCAGCACATCAGCGATCGCGTGGCTGTGATGTACTTGGGACGCATCGTGGAGATGGGTGATTCCGACACGCTCTTTGCCAACCCCAAGCATCCCTACACGGAAGCACTGCTTTCGGCCATCCCCGATCCGGACCCCGACATTGTGCGGGAACAGATCATTCTCCAGGGGGATGTCCCCAACCCGGCGAATCCCCCTGCGGGCTGCCATTTCCATCCCCGCTGCCGCTATGCCCAGGAGCGCTGCCGCAGGGAGATTCCAGAGCTTCTGGATGTGGATGGCCAGGGGCATTTCGCAGCGTGTCACTACGCCCAAGAACTGGATTTAACCGGTATTTCCCCAGGAGAAAATGCTTAGGCAGTGCCTTGGGGGCCGGTTGAGTTGCGCCAGGGCATTCAGGCCTGGCAAGAGAGAAAAGAAAAGGAGGAGAAGAGTTGAAGGCGAAGGTCTGTAGTTTAGTTGTCTTGTTGTTGCTGCTCACTTTGTCGGTCTCTGTTTTCGCTTTTGATCCCGAGACGTGGGTCTACGTCGGCGGTGCGGGTGGTCCCCAGACCCTCGATCCGGCGGCGGCCTATGACACCGCTAGCGGTGAGATCATCCACTACGTCTACGACAACCTGTTCGAGTATGTAGGTGGGGATCTGGACAACATCGGGCCCCTGCTGGCCACCGAGGTGCCAACGGTGGAAAACGGGCTCATGTCGGAGGATGGCCGCACCATCAGGGTACCCATCCGTCAGGGTGTCAAGTTCCACAACGGTGCGGAACTCACCGCTGAGGATGTGAAGTACTCCTTCCTCCGGGGTATGCTGGCTGACCCCGCGGGCGGCCCCATGTGGATGTTCTTTGAGCCCCTCCTGGGTGTGCAGACCATGCGCGATGTGATCGCCATGGCCGGTGGGCCCGACGATTTTGTGGACATCTCCGAAGTTGATCCGGCCATCCTGCGAAAAGCCTACGACTTGGTGGATGCCACCATGGAAGTAGATGGGAACGACCTCATCTTCCACCTGGCCAACCCCTATCCGCCGTTCATCAACATCCTGACCAAAGGCGGCTCCTGGGCATCCATCGTCTGCAAGGATTGGATGATCGCCAACGGCGCCTGGGATGGCAATCCCGACACCTGGCCGAAGTGGTATGACCAGGCTTTGGAAGAGATGACCCTCTACGACAAGGCCTGCGGTACCGGCCCCTTCAAGCTGGATACTTGGGATAAGAGCGGTGCACAGGTGCTGCTCAGCCGCTTCGATGATTATTGGCGCGGGCCGGCAGCCCTGAAGAACGTGGTCATTAAGAACATCCCTGAGTTTGCCACCCGCCTGCTCATGCTGCGGGCCGGTGATGCGGACGCCATCTATGTGGGACAGCAGGATCTCCCGCAGGTACGCACCATCCCCGGTGTGACCGTTGTGGAAGATCTGCCGCAGATCACCAATACAGTGCTCTTCTTCAGCTTCACCATTCCCGTGGAAGGCAACGAGGACCTGGTGGGCAGTGGTAAGCTCGATGGGAACGGCATCCCCAGCGATTTCTTTGCTGACGTCAATGTACGCAAGGCGTTCGCCTATGCCTTCGACTACGAGGCCTACTTGAACGAAGTCGTGCTTGGCGCAGGCCAGATTCCCAAGGGCCCCTTCCCGCAGAGCCTGCCGTATGTGAATACGGAGCAGGAGTACTTCTCCCATGATCTGGCAAAGGCCACTGAGTACTTCAAGCAGGCCTTTAACGGAGAAGTGTGGGAGAAAGGCTTCAAAGTCGGTATCGTCTACAACACAGGTAACGATGCTCGCAAGACCGCTCTGGAGATCCTGGAGTTCAACATCGAACAGATCAATCCCAAGTTCCAGGTGGAGGTTATCGGTCTGGAATGGGCCACGGTGCTGGATAAGCTCCGCTCGTCTTCGCTGCCCGTGTTTGTCATGGGCTGGCTGGCGGACTTCCCGGATACCCACAACTTCGCAGTTCCGTTCATGCACTCTGCCGGAACGTTTGCTGGCTACTGCGGACAAGGCTTGATTGACCTGGCCAAGGAGCAGTTCGATGCGCTGATCGACGCTGGTATTAAGGCCACCGATCCGGCGGAACGTGAGAAGATCTACCATGAGCTGCAGAGACTCTACGTTGAGCAGGCCATTGCCATGCCCTTCATGGAGGCCACGACACACAGGGTCATGCGCGATTGGGTGCAGGGCTTCGAGTACTGCCCGGCCTACGCTGCTAACTACGATCTCTACAAGATCAGCAAAGTACAGCAGTAGTTGGGCAGCTCGTTCGTGAACAGGAGTAGGATTGCCCTCGGGCAGTCCTACTCCCACATCTCGCTAGGTAAGGGGTAAGCATATGTTAACCTTCATCGCCAGGCGGCTGCTTTTTCTGCCGGTTGTCTTAATAGGGGTCACGCTGCTCATTTTCGTGGCCATGTCCCTTCTTTCACCCTATCAGCTTGTCAGCACCTACATCAAGAGCCCGGAGGAGCTGAAGAACCAGAGCCTTGACGATCTGGTCCGCAAATATGGCTTAGACCAGCCGGTGCATGTGCGCTATATCAACTGGGTCAAGAATCTGCTCAAGGGCGATCTGGGTTATTCCGTTTCCGCGAACATGCATGTGGCGGAAGCCATCGCCAAGCGGTTTCCCGCAACCCTCGAGCTGGCGCTCTTTGCCATCATCCCCGTGGTCCTGGGCGGAATCTGGCTCGGTACGATATCCGCCAAGCACTACAACAAGCCGCTGGATCATTTCAGCCGCGTCTTTGCCATTGTGGGCTGGTCTTTACCGGACTTTGTCTTTGGACTCATTGTGCTCATGATTTTCTACGGCGTGTTCGGTTGGTTCCCTCCCGGCCGGCTCTCCATGTGGGCTGATTCCATTGTGCTGACGGGGGATTTTGTCCGCTACACCGGAATGAACACCGTGGACGCTTTGCTCAATAAGCGCCTGGATATTTTCTGGGACGCCGTTCGTCACCTGATCGCTCCAGTCATCACCCTCTCCTATCTCTGGTGGGCCTATCTTTTGCGGATCACCAGGTCCAGCATGCTGGAAGTGATGAACAAGGACTATGTGCGCACGGCTAGAGCCAAGGGTCTGACCGAGCGGGTGGTGATGAACCGCCACGTGCGCCGCAACGCCCTGATTCCCGTGGCCACAGTTTCCGGCTCCATGGTGTTGGGTCTTTTGGGCGGCGTGGTCATTGTGGAAACGGTCTTCGACTACAAGGGGATCGGCCTTCTGACCGCCACCGGAGCTCAGCAGCTGGATTACACGCTGGTTTTGGGCACCACCCTGTTTTACGGTTTGCTCCTTGTTCTGGTCAATTTAGTAGTGGATGTTCTCTATGCGATCATTGATCCCAGGGTGAGATTGGAGTGATCAGAGGATGGTAATGAAGAAGCTGCTGCGCAACCCCCTGTCCATGGCCGGACTGATCATCTTACTGGTTTTCATCCTGGTGGCGGTGTTCGCACCTTGGATAGCCCCGGTACCAGATATGTACGCGAACAACCCGAATCACGATCCCTACCGCGTACCGCGCTATGGCTGGGGTAACACCCCCCAAGCACCGTCCAAGGAGCATCCCATGGGCCTGACCCACGGGAAGTATGACATTTTCTACGGGATCGTTTGGGGAACCAGAACGGCGTTTAAGGTAGGCCTGATCGTAACCGGGGTATCCTGCCTGGTGGGCATTGTGATTGGTTCAACCAGCGCCTATATCGGTGGGAAGTTCGATGAGGTGGTCATGCGCTTTGTGGACGTGTTCATGAGCTTTCCGTTTCTGATTGCGGCCATCGTGATCACCACCATTTTAGGCAGGGGTTTGGATAAGGTCATCTTTGCCCTGGTGCTCTTCCGCTGGACAGGTTATGCCCGCCTGATCCGGGGTAATGTGCTCCAGGTCAAACAAGAGGAGTATGTGATGGCTGCCAAGGCCGGTGGAGTGTCCCATGCCAAGATCCTGATCCGCCATATTCTGCCCAACACCATCTTTCCTGTGCTCATCCAAGCGTCCATGAACATGGGGTCTATCGTGGTTACCGCTTCCACCCTGAGCTTTCTGGGGCTTGGCGCCCCGGAGGGCTATGCGGACTGGGGGCAGATGATCAGCTTTGCCCGGAACTGGATTTTGGGCACGCCGGACAATCCCTTGGCCTACTGGTACACGGTGGTGTGGCCGGGTTTAGCCATTGTTCTTTTTGTACTGTCTTGGAACCTGATCGGCGATGCCTTCCGGGATATCATGGATCCCCGCATCCAGGGATGATGCCGGTGTAGAAAAGGCGTGCCGCTTTCGGCCTACGAGACTGCAGCAAGTTGGTCTGCAGTCTTTTTGCTTTTGAGCCTAGAGGTAGGTCACGTCGAAGTAAGTGGGCGGCTTGGGCAGGGGAACGTCCTTAAGGGGCAGGGCAAAGAGGTGATACCTCGGCCGCACCCAGGCTTTTTTCGCCACCTGTTCGTAGCCCCTATCTCCAGCGCCTAAGGTGATCACCAGGTAATGGATGCCCTTTTCCACCGCGGCCTGCCGGACCCTCTCCAGGAGGGGGTCTAGGTCAGCGGGGTCCTCCAGGACCAGATCGAAGAGCTGCCACACTTTGATCTCCTCGCCCAGTTCGGGAATGTGGGGGAGGGGCAGCAGTTTGGAGCCGGCCTTGACGATGGGCCGGGCCAGCTTAAACAGGCGGGGAATATTCAGGACCCGCTGGGTGTATTCGTCCGTGGTATCCCAGACTTTGACCGATGATCCCCTCAGGCTGAACTTCCCGAACAGGTAGCGTTCCCGCTCCCTGCCGGTGGCCTCCCGCTGTTTCTGATCCGGGAAGAGGTCCAGACTGCCGAAGGCCGCTTCCACGGCTTTCCTCTCCTGTTCCTCGTCGGGGCTGGCGGTGAAACTGACCTTGTCCACTTCTCTAGGGCGGCGGCAGAAGCGGGCGTGCAGAGGCATGGTGAGGAAATCCTTGCTTTCCACCACCTGCGCACCGTATCTGGTGATAATGCCCATGGAGCGCTCGTTGTCTTCTTTCACATAGCCAAAGAGGAAGTCCAACTCCCTGCGGAGTATTTCCCGGTGTACAGCCTGCCAAAGCCTGAGCATGTGCCGGGGCAGCCCCTTCTGGGCCAAGGGGTTGGAGCGCCAGTCGAACACCAAGCCGCCCCGCCGCGCCTTGCCGTCTAACTGAACCAATACCGGGCCTACACCCATGATGCCTAAAATCATGTCTTCCTCTTCATCTTCGGCGACGAAAAAGATGGGGTCAGCGAACTTTTTGGCGCGAAAGAAATAGTCTTTGCGTTCACTGACCAACTGAATCTGCCCACCCTGGGGGGTGGTTTTCTCAATGGCAATCAGCTTTTCATTATCGGCGGCAGTGGCCGGTCGCACGCGCAACTCCTCATCTCCCCTTACCCGTTTGTAGGCTTAGTGGAAAAGTCTATCCTTCCCTACTGAGATGTGATATTATGAACCTGCTATGCTGACTTAATTATAGACTCATAGGTAATCGGGGGCAAGTTTAATGAAAGCATTAGTAACCACACCAGCTTCGCCCACCAGTCTTTTTGTGGTCCGCCGCCTCAAGGAACTGGGCTATAAAGTGACCGTGGTGGATTCCCACAGCCGCAGCTTTGTTTCGTATTCCAACGCCGTGGACAAACGCCTTCTGGCACCTTCCCTCCTATACGACCCCCAGGGTTTTGCCCAGACGGTCATCGACGAGCTTAAACGGGGGGACTACAGCTTCTACTTCCCCGTTTTAGAATGCGGTTTCTTGATGTCTTACTACCGGGACATCATCAGGCAGTATACCAAGATGATCTCCATGTCCTTTGAGGAGATCACCTATGCCCACAATAAAGGTGCCATGCGCGAGTATGCCAAGGCCGCGGGGGTGAGAACACCGCTAACGGCAGCGCCCGACTCGGTCCAGAGCGCCTGTAAGCTGCTGGAAGAGCTGGATGCGCCTGTGGTGATCAAGCCCCGCATCGCCTGCAACGCGCACGGGCAGAAGATTGTAAGGGATCCCAAACAGGCCGTGTGGGAGTACCGCAAGATCGTCCAGAAGTACAAGCTGGAGGAGCAGCCACCCCTGATCCAGCAGTACATCAAGGGCCCCCTCATCTGCACAGTCAACCTGGCGGTGGATGGGGAGATCAAAGGCAACGTGGTGTTCCAGGCCCTGCGGACGGTGCCCACCAGCGGCGGGACCAGCTCCTACCGGATCACGGTGGATGCACCTGAAGCGGAGCTCTTCGACGCCCGCCTGATCAAGCACTTCAACTGGACAGGCTTTATCAGCTTCGATTACATGCAGGATGAAGCCACGGGCCAGCTCTACCTCATCGACTGCAACCCGCGCATTGCCCCCGGTGTGATCCTGGGCCATTTTGCCGGCGTGGATCTGATGGGTGCCTTTGTGGATCTGATCAATGGCAAGGAGATCCAGCGCCTACCCAAACAGAAGAACGGAGTCCGCTGCAAACTGCAGTTCCTGGATCTGGGCTGGCTGCTGTACAGCTTAACTGACAGCACCCTCTCCGGGAAAGAAAAATGGCAGCGCTTTAGGGAGTGGGCTAAAAGGGAGCCCACCCACCTGGACATGGAAGATATCCGAGACATGAAGCCCTGGTTCGCCCTGTGGGCCTTTCTTTTGCGCAATCTAGGCAAGCTCCTCAGCCCCGAAGGGGGAGAGATCTTCCTGGAGCATTTCCTCTTCGATGAGGAGAAGTTCCGGAAGGAAGTTGTCCAGGTGGAGGCGGCCTTAGCCGCGGAAAGATCCTTGGTTCAGCCTTAAAGACACCCCATCCCCAAGGGTTTACAAGACCGCCGTTTCGGCGGTCTTGGCGCGCAGAGGCCGCTGCATCTTGACACCCTTTTCCGGTCTTGGTATACTTGTGCCAATATTCACCAAGGGAGGTCTTGGCGGTGGCGGTAATTGACGTAAAAGACCTGCAGAAGGTGTATCGTACCAAGACCAAGGAGCCGGGTTTGCGGGGCAGCATGCAGGCCCTGCTGCGCCCGAGTTACAGCGAAGTTACCGCGGTGAAAGGGATCAGCTTGGCGGTGGAAAAGGGGGAACTGCTGGCCTTCATCGGCCCCAACGGCGCCGGCAAGAGTACCACGATTAAGATGCTCACAGGCATTCTTACCCCCACAGCGGGAACCGCTCAGGTTTTGGGTCTGGTACCGTGGGAGGCCCGGCGCCAGCTGGCCTACAAGATCGGTTCGGTTTTCGGACAGAAGTCCCAGCTGTGGTACCATCTGCCCGCCCTGGACAGCTTCCGCCTGCTGGGGAGCATCTATGAGATCGACGGCGGGGAGTTCGCCAAACGCCTGGCGCAGGTGGTGGAGCTCTTTGAACTGGAGGAGTTCATCAAGACACCTGTCCGCAAGCTTTCTTTGGGTCAGCGGATGCGCTGCGAAATCGCGGCCAGCATCCTGCATAGGCCGCAGGTGATCTTTTTGGATGAACCCACCATCGGATTGGATGTGGTGGCCAAGCTGAAGATCCGGGAGCTGATCAAGCGGCTCAACGAGGAAGAGCAGACCACCATCTTCCTCACCTCCCACGATGCGGGGGACATCGAGCAGCTCTGCAAGCGCGTCATCGTGATCAACTACGGCGAGATCATCCTGGATGCCTCCACTTCGTATCTCCGGCACAACTACCTAACCACGAAGATAGTGAACGTGAAGTTCGCCTCACCCTGCCCTGAGCTCAAGCTCTCTGGGGTTGAGATCCTCAAGCATACGGAAAAAGGGGTCAAATTCCGGGCTGATACCAGGTCTAGATCCATGGAGGATGTCTTGACAGAGCTGTTTTCCCAAGTGGATGCCGCGGATATCAGCGTTGAAGAGCCGGCCATGGAAGTGATCATCCGGGACATCTATGCCCGTCCCGCCGGGGAAGGTGAGCAGCATGCAGCTGGCTAGAGGGGGAGCGGTGCGCAAGTATCTGCGGGTGGCGGAGATCAGCTTGACGAACAGGCTCGCCTATCTGGCCGATCACCTGGTGAGCAGCATCTTTCTCATTCTGATCTTGTTTATCTTTTCCCAGCTCTGGAAAACCGTGTTGGGGACGGAAGGTCAGATCGCTGGGCTGGACAGCACCCGCATGCTCTGGTACATGGTGTTCACTGAGGTGATCGCCCTTTCCACTCCAGGAACCCACAGCCTGGTCAGTGAAGAGGTGAAAAGCGGGGATATCGCCTACAAGCTGGTGCGGCCCTATTCCTACATCCTCTACTATTTCTCCTCCCACTGCGGGGAGTACGCTGTTCGCTTTGTCACCAACCTGCTGGTCGGGTCGGCCTTTGCCTACCTCGCCATGGGTCCGCTGGCTGTCCCCTGGGCCAAGCTGGGCTGGGTGCTGCTTGGTCTTGCCCTGGCGGCTGCCATCAACTTCCTGGTGTCCTTCTCCGTGGCTCTTCTGGCCTTTTGGCTGGAAGAAAACCGGCCCTTTTTCTGGATCCTCAACAAGATGTTGTTCATTTTCGGCGGTCTCTTTATCCCGGTGGAGGCCTATCCCCAGGGCCTGCGGCTTGTGTCTTACCTGCTGCCGCTGCGCTACAGCATTTCCGGCCCGGCCCTCCTTGTGGTCAACTTCGACTATGCTTTCCTCTGGCAGCTCCTCGCTGGCCAGCTGGTTTGGGTGCTCCTTTTGGCAGCTTTGGTGACCGCGATGTTCAGGAAGGGGGTGCGCAGGGTTCATGTTCACGGAGGTTAAGCGCCTGATCAGATTTGCCCTCCACTATTTTTCCGCCAACCTGCAGTCGGCCATGGAATACAGGGGGGCCTTTCTGAGCCAGGTGGTGTTCATGTTCATCAACAACCTCATGCTGCTCTTTTTCTGGTGGGTGCTCTTCAGCAAGATCGAAACGCTGAACGGCTGGAGTTTTCGGCACCTCCTGCTTTTGCATGCCTTGGTGGGCGGGGCCTATGCCTGCCAGGCTCTGCTCTTTGGCGGTTCCTTTTCTTTGAGCAGGTCCATCGCCGAAGGTGGGCTGGATTTCTACCTGACCCTGCCCAAACCGGTGCTGCTCCATGCCCTCATCTCCAGGTCTTTTGCGGCGGCTTGGGGCGATCTGGCCTTTTCCCTCGCGGTGTTCTTCTTGACCGCGGCCCCATCTGCCGGCCTCACGCTGTGTTTTCTCCTCCTGTGCTTTGCTGGGGGAGTGGTGATGACCAGCTTCGCGGTTTTGGCCCATTCCTTGAGCTTCTGGCTGGGGCGCAGTGAGCGCCTGGCGAATCAGCTCTCAGAGGCCCTGCTGTCCTTTTCACTCTACCCCGAGGGCATTTTCTCAGTCACCACCAGGGTGGTTCTTTATACTCTCATTCCCGCGGGCTTCGTGGCTTACCTGCCTGTGAGAATTCTGGACGAGTTCACCTTGGCCCGGGTGGGTCTTCTACTCTGCTTTGCTTTGGCCCTGGCCGTCCTGGCCCGCTTTGTGTTTTACCGGGGCCTCAAGCGCTACGAGTCGGGCAATTTGGTGGTGGTCCACGCCGCTGACTAGGGTGAACCTTTTCCAGCGGTTCTAGGCTGAGCGGAACCAGCAGGACTTGCCGTAAACAGGGGGAACTGTTAAGAGGGGGACTCTTGTTAGAAAGTGCACAAGAGAAAAGAGAAGCTTGCCGCAAATATGTTGCCAAAGGGAGGATAATTAGTTGCCCGGTAAGTACAAGCAGACCATGTACGCCTGCTACCTCGGTCTAGTTAGCCAAGCCATTAACATCAACCTCGCCCCTCTGTTTTTTGTCATCTTCCATGAACACTTCGGTTTGTCCTTTGAAATGCTGGGACGTTTGGTCCTGCTCAATTTCGGGACGCAAACGGCGGTTGGCGTTGTGTGCCTCAGGTATGTGGACCGCTGGGGTTATCGGGCCTCGGCCGTTTGCGCCCATCTTATGTGCTTCCTGGGCATCACCGGCCTGGGGATACTTCCCCTGGTGATCCCCAACACCATGCTGGCGCTGGCCCTGGCGGTGTTTTGCTCGTCCATTGGCGGAGGCATTTTGGAGATTGTGGTCAGCCCCGTCATGGAATCGCTGCCCACCAAGGCCAAAGCCGCATCAATGAGCCTGCTCCATTCCTTTTACTGCTGGGGACAGATGGCGGTGGTGCTGGTTACCACCCTCATCCTGTGGGTTCTTGGCAAGCACATCTGGTATTACGTCCCCCTGTTTTGGGCCCTCATTCCGCTGTATAACGCCGTGAAGTTCACCCGGGTTCCCCTGCTTACCCTGGTGCCGGAAGGGCAGAAGATGACCATCTCCGAGCTGTTTGGCTCGCGGGTCTTTCTCCTGGCCCTGCTGCTTATGGTCAGTGCCGCGGCCTCGGAGCTGACCATGTCCCAATGGGCCAGCTTGTTTGCGGAGATGGGTCTAGGTGTTCCCAAGGTGGTGGGGGATTTGGTGGGTCCAGCCCTCTTTGCCTTCTTCATGGTGGTGGTGCGTACCGCCTACGGCCTGTGGGGTGACAGGATCGACCTGCACAAGGCGCTGAAGGCCAGCAGCTTGCTGTGCATCCTGTGCTACGCCCTGGCCGTGTTTTCCACCGCTCCCCTCCTGTCTCTGCTGGGGGCCGCCTTTTGCGGGGTAGCCGTCAGCCTCATGTGGCCCGGCACTCTAAGCTTGACCTCGGCCCGGTTCCCCAGGGGCGGAACGGCCATGTTCGGTTTGTTAGCCATCTTTGGGGGCTTGGGCAGTTCTCTGGGTCCTTGGCTCACCGGCTTGGTTTCCGACCTGAGCCAGCGCTCCGCTGTGGTGCAGAGCTGGAGCTCAGCACGGGGCTTCTCGCTGGAACAGGCGGGATTGCGGGCAGGTCTTCTGGTGGGTATCATTTTTCCCGCCCTGATGTTTGTGGGAACTTCCGCCCTGCAGAGAAGAACCCAGGAACCCAAAGCAGTCCCTACCTCAGCCCAGTGAAGGAAAAGAAGTGCAAAAGAGGTGCTCTTCCGCGGGGAAGGGCACCTCTATTTTGTGGAGAAAAGAGCTAAGCAGCTTCTTACTTAGCGCGGCCGCCGAGCCAGACTTCGGGGGCTACTCTGCACCGGGTGGACGGCCGATTCGCTATCGTAATATATGGACCCCACATGCAGCCCGCCAAAAGCAGGCCAAGGCCAAGAGTACCCGAGGGAATGTGATGCTGCGCTTCACCATCATACCCCCAATCTAGAGCAGAATCTAGAGCGTTTGGATATGTTTGCCATATTTATACTCCACAGCTTGTCCACTTCTTTGCCAAATCATGATGTTCTGTGAGAATTTCGCCATTTTCTGCCCTTTAGACGCCACGGGGGGCAGTGACAGAAGACAGAGCCGCGGCTTGGCGCTTCAGGCCGCGGCTCTGTATTGTCGTTTTGCTTCTGCCCCGGGCTTTCGCTTAGCCCAGAAGGTTCCAGAAGGTTGCAGTGTTGGCTGCGGTGATCATGGTGAACAGCAGCGTGTTCAAAAAGGCAGCCAGCCACACATGGCCTGTTTTCTCAAACACCTTGCGGGCGTAAACGGCCGCAACCCCCAAGAAGGGCGTGAGGGCGAAGAGCAGGATTCCATCCAAGGTTACAGCCGGGTAGCCCGCGACACCCGTGGCAAACAGCTTACCGTAATGGTAGAGGAGCCAGAGGGCCAGACCGCCGGCATTGAGGATCACCGCCACCGCTACGCTCCAGCATCGGCCCAGTCCCCTGGTGTTGGCGTTGAGGGCCACCGTGTTGCTCAGGTAGAACACGAAGAAGAAGGGCAGGTAGCGCAGGGCGGTACGGAAGTGCTCCACTCTGAAGGTGCGCACGGCCAAGGTCCAAATCCTGTAATCAACCTTGAAGATGGCCTGGGTGATCCAAAGCACGATGTAGCCGATGATCACAGCTGTTAAGGCCGTAGCCAAACTGGCGGCGATAACCATGGGCTTAAACAGGAGGCCGTAGCTGGAAAAAGCCGTGCCTGTCGGCTTCCTGTTTACATAGTAGACTACCACATTGACCAGGGCGGCAATCAGTCCGCTGGCCACAGCCCAGTAGGCGATTTGGTTGGTGGTGGGCTGGTTGAAGTAGGCCCCTAGATTAAGGAACCAGGCGGGCTTTGTCAGCCAGAGGATGAGCAGCACGGCAAAGATGGCGATGGCGATGCAGCCAGCCCAGACGTTTTGCCCTTCCTGTTTCTGGCTGGCCTTGTAGAGCAGCCAGATGATGCTGAGCGCCCCGACGATGACGGCACCCCAGACCAGGGGCCGCATGCCCGCGGCGTTCTTGGCAAACAGCTGGGGGAAGAAGATGGCCGGCAGCCAGGCGACCACAAAGGTGATCACCCAAGCCAGTACCCTGGCACCCTGGCTCTGGCCCAGGGAGATCGCCTCAGGCACAGGGGCCACCGCGCCCTTGAAGAAGGGCAGCGTGAGCAGGAGCTGGACCAGGGCGGGAATGAGCAGCAGGAAGCCGATCAAAGCCACGAAGTTGAACAGCTCCTTGAGCCACCAGATCTGGTTGTGCGGGCTCAGGTCGGCTTTGGTCTGCCCTGGGGAGGTGACACCAGCAAAGGCGGTGGTGTAAAACTCAATGAGGTTGGCTGTGGTTTCTCTGGAGAAGTGGTTCCAGGGGTGGATCTCCGAGGGTGTGTAGATGATGCGCCGTCCTTGTTGGGAAGGCCGGACTTCCAGATCGTTGACGGTGACCGGCCCTGAATCCACGGTGTAGAACCTGCCGGCTTCACCCGCAGGATCGCTGGGATCTAAGCCCAAAAAGGCCTTGCCGGAGTTGGTTGCCGGGAAGTCCTTGTAAACCACTGTTCCGGTGATGGCTTTTTCTTCCGCCGTTTTTTCCGCTTCTGACTTGTTGAAGAAGAACTCATCGTAATGGGCGGCGATCATGCCCACCGTCCGGGAGCCGAAGGCGGCCTGGAACTGTTCTTGGCTGGCCACTGCCTGGGAGAAGGAGAAGTCTGAACCGACGGAGATGCCGGAGTAGATCATGCGGTAGCCGTTCTGCAGAGCTGCCATTTCATCCATGTACATGGCGATAAACGATGAGAAGCCGCCCATGGAGTGACCGCTCACGGCCACATAGGCATTGCCCGCGGCATCTTTCTTCGTGAAGGGCTGGTCGTAGATGTACTTAGCGGCATCGAACTGGGAGTAGATCCAGAAGGTGCCGAAATGACCACCTGGAGGAATGGGCTGGGTCCAGCGGGAGTCCCCGTGGTCGTACATATCCAAAGCCAGGACGATGTAACCCCGCCGGGACATCTCAACCGCCGGTGCATCCTGCATTTCCTTGGAGTTGAGGTAGCCGTGGGTGGTGATGATCACCGGTCTTGGGTCCGCAGGTCCTGCACCTTTGGGCATATAGAGCAGGCCGGTGAGGGTGCCCCGTTCCGTTGGGAACTGGATCCGCTGTATTTTCACCGCATAAAACGAGGTGTGGAACAAACCTGCCAAGAAACTGCCGAGTACAATGAGGACCAGGGCGGCAATGAGCAGCCCATACGGCTTTTTCAGCAGTTCTGCCCGCCTGTTCATAACTAACCCCTCCAATTTAGTTATTTTTTCATCAATTTAATTCTATGTTATTGTTTGGTTACCTCCTTATGCCTGTGGGAAAAAGAAAAGGAGCAAGCTCTATGGACTCGCTCCTTGGAGATACCATTTCCGTGCCTGCCTACTCGTAGCCCTCAATTAGGTCAGAGGGCACCTTGATGTCCTCGTTATCCAGGACAGACTGGGAAAACTCACGGAAATTCTCATCCACCGCCAGGGCCAGGGCCGCCAGTTCATCCATCACCGCGAAATCCTTTTCCGTCCATTCATCGATGGGAAGGGTCTTGTAGCCCCGCCAGCCGTCCCACGGCTGCATGGGCATTTTCAGCAGAGCGTTCACATCCAGGATCAGATTGCAGGAGAGGTACACATAACCCCACCACTGGTAGATGCCGAAAAGGTCTGGATCCGCTTGGCCCCGGCGGCAGGTCAGCCAGGCCTTGGGCCCCGTTAAGAAGTGCTCTTCACCGACATCCAGGGGATCGAAGGAAATTCTAAGGGTTCGCCGCTGCAGTTCATCCAGTTGGGGATCGACCATGACCCACCTCTGCTCCACTTCATTCCAGTATTCCAAAACCCAGTGGTCGATGTATTTGCCCGGCTCGAAGTAGGTGGCAAAGCCGCACCTGGCGCGGGCGGGAATCCCCGCTTCACGGCAGAGGGCGGCGGCTGCTACGGAAAAGTCGCGGCAGATGCCGATCATCTTGTCTTGGAGGGACCTCTGGTCAGAAACGTGCTGAAAACCGCGCCGGCTTAGGAAGACCAGCTTTTCCTCAAAGCTGCGCAGCATAGGCTCCCGCCGCCTTTCCTCTGTGAGTTCCACTCCGTAGGCCCTGCTCCAGTGCGAATGCAGCAAGATGCGCTGGACGTAATCCACGATGACCGCGACATCCGGGGGGATATCCGTCACCATCTTCCGCATCGTCTTGACTTCGGTCATGGGGCCGTGTTCTCGGTAATAGGCAAGCAGATCGGACTTCATGGCTTCACTCCTGACTGAGAATGGCTGAGGCTCGTATAGCATAGTATGGAAATAAATGGAACGAGCTGCACTTACTTACTACCAAAAAAAGCAAACAGTATTATTTTGCACTAATTATCTAAAGTGCAATAGCAAATGCAACGGCTAGCCAGAAACCCGTTCTATAAAGCATTTCACAGTTGTGTTCAGCTTCGATAGTTCCTCCTGGAAGAGCTCCAACGGTGTGCGGTAACCCAAGATCTTCCGAGGTAGGTTATTCACCAAGGTCTCAGCTCTTCGGATG
>NZ_JBHGXH010000295.1:0-5370 GCF_041936445.1 Candidatus Darwinibacter acetoxidans
CTGAACCCGGCCTAAGCTGACCTAAGCGGAATAGGAGGGCGATCGCATGGCGCACCGCGACCCCGTCGCAAAGTACCGCCGCCGCCTGGCCAAAGCTCAGGCCCGGCTTGAGGGCACCAGGCGCGAGGATTACAGCCGGGAGCAGGATTACAAGCGGGTGGTGACGCTACGAAGCAACAAGGTCAAGCAGATCGAAAGCCTGATCGAGAGACTGAAGGGGGATAGCGAGTTATGAATAAAGAATTTTACTGTCCAGGTTGCGGCCAGAAGCTGGCCGATGCTGAGTGCCGCCATACCAGCGTGGACGAGGTGTCCCTGGGCGGCGCGGAAAGGGATCGGGTGATGACCGTTTGCGCCTGCGACCGTTGCGACGGTTGCTACGGTGTGGTAAAGATCAGCCAGGCTGCCGAAGACGATGGAGCCTGGTAAAAGAGGAGAGGGCCCCGGTTCACGCCGGGGCCTTTTTTAATCCTACCCCTCCTTCGTATCTATAGACAGACGATCTGCTTATCCCAAACATCAGCGCAAATTCTACTGGGCTGTATCCTGCCGATTCCCGCAATTCTTTCAACCTCTTGCTTACTGTCTCCATATTTACCTAAAACCTCCTGTAACTTCAATAATTATGGCATAATTATACTATACCTGCACCCATATGTAAACAAAAATTACCCATTCGGAAAATAAACCCTTGACATTCCAAAACAGCTCATGTAATATAGGTGTACCCAAACGGGAACAAAATATACCCGAGGTGATAAAAGTGAAACCGGAGATCAAACCCCATGAAAAAGTCAGGGCGGCCATGGTCCTGAAGGGCTACACGCAAGAGCAGCTATGCAGAGTAACAGGCCTGTCTTACTCAGCCTTCAGCCTGAAGATCAACGGCCACCGGGATTTTACCTTGCCCGAGTGCGCCAGGATCGCCAAGGCGCTGGACACAACCCTGGATGCTCTTTTTTTTGATGTTGATGTTCCCAAACGGGGACAAAGTAATGCTGTTTAGTTATATAAATCCCAAGAAAGGAGGCTACCAAGTGAAAAAACTACTTTCCAACGACCGCGGCTTCTCTCTCATCGAGCTTCTGATCTGCCTTGCCATCGTCGCCGTTATCGCTCTCGTGGCCGTCCCTGCCTACCGGGGGGCCATCGAGAAGGCTCAGGCCGTGGCCTTCGACCGCCAGGTCGCCTGTTTGCAGCTGGCCGCCGAGCTCTACCTGCTGGACGGCGGAGGGGATACCATCTGGGCGCCGGGAGCCGGGGCAGAAGCCTGGCGGGGGGAGATGGAGCCGCATGACGCCTGGGGGGAATATCTCGAAAAGTGGCCGGAGAATCCCTTGCAGAACGGGGACTTTGTCGTGGTGATTGAGGGAGGACGGATTGAGATTACGCCGGGGAGGGAACATTGACCGAGCTTCCGCATATTGATGCTGAGCGCCTTATAGACGACTTGGCCGATCAGGTTTTTGATGAGGCCGGGGAATTTGCGGAAAATTATCTTGACGATGTCACCGAGGAACAAATAAAAGAGCTAGAACAGAAGCTAAACGCGGTATTCGCTGAATGGAGTAGTGCTCATTGCCTGGATCCAGACTTCGGAACAATAGTGCGAGTTGAGACCGTTAAATATCCCGAGCCGGAAGAGGCCTAATCCCAACCGCCACCGGGGGCGGCATACCCGGCATATTGGGACACAGCCCCGCCAGTAAATGAGAGGAGGGAGAAACATGCGGAAAAAACTGATTCGTTTGCTCCTGATGCTGATAATCCGGGAGCAGATATTGAGAGGGGGAGCGGGATGAAGCTATTATCTTTAACCCTGCACAACTTCAAGGGGATTCGCGATTTTTCCCTTGACCTGCAGGGGCGCGATGTGTCGATTTACGGCGACAACGCCACCGGCAAGACAACCCTTTTTGATGCTTTTTCGTGGTTGCTGTTCGATAAAGATTCAGCCAACCGGAAAGACTTTGACATTAAGACCCTCACCGAAGACGGCCAGGCCATCCACGGCCTGGATCATGAAGTAGAAGCTGTCCTTCTCTTGGATAGCGGCAAAGAGTTGGCCCTCAAGAAAACCTACCGTGAGAAGTGGACCAAGAAACGGGGTTCGGCCAAGGCCGAATTCACGGGGCACACCGTTGACCACTTTATCGACGGCGTTCCCGTGAAAAAGAGCGAATACGAGGCCCGCATCGCGGACCTTGTTGACGAGGAAACCTTCAAGCTTCTCACCAACCCCAAATATTTCAACGAACACCTCCATTGGCAGAAGCGTCGGCAGATCCTGCTGGAAGTATGCGGCGACGTTTCTGATGCAGAGGTTATTGCCAGCGACAAGGCCCTGGCCCGGCTGCCGGAGATCCTGGGTGACCGCTCCCTGGAGGACCACCGGAAAGTGATCGCCGCCCGACGATCCGAGATCAACAAGGAGCTGGACCGAATCCCCGTCCGCATTGACGAAGCCGCCCGGGCCTTACCGGACCTGGCCGGCCTGGACCGTGCTGTCCTGGAGAAAGAGCTTAAAGAGCTCCAGGAGCAGAAGCAGGCAAAAGAGCAGGAAAAGATCCGTCTGGAATCGGGCGGAGAAATCGCCGAGAAGCGGAAGGCCCTGGCCGAACTGGACGCGGAGCTGCAGGAGCTGAAGAACGGGCTGCGGGCGGATATTGACGCGGGGATCGAGACGGAGCAGAGCAAGATCCGGCAGTATGGCAGGGAAGCCGATGCGCTGCGGGACAGTATCGAGCGCAGCAGGCGGCAGATTAACGGCCACCAGGACAAAATCAAAGAGGCAGAAGCCGAGATGGATCGCCTGCGGGCGGAGTGGGAAAAGGTCAACGAGCAAGAATTTAAGCAAGACAGCGTCAACGACGCTTGTCCAACGTGCAATCGCCCCTTGCCGGCAGAAGAAGTGGAAGAAGCTCGCCAGAAAGCTCTGGAAGCATTTAATTGCAAAAAGGCAGAGGAATTGCAGCGCATCAGCATTAGCGGCAAGGCGTGGAAGGCGCGGGCCGAAGAGCACAAAGAAAAAATCGCCGAGATAGAAGCCGAGATTGCAGATATTCAGAATAGTGTTGACGCCGCCGAAGCTGACAAGGCCGCCGCCCAGGCCCGGCTTGTAAAGCTCGAAGAACAACTCACCGCAATCGAGCAGAATGAGGAATACCAGCGGAAGCTCAAGGAACGCCAGGCCCTGGTCGACGCCATCGCCGCCCTGCAAGCCGGGGAGAGCGAAGAGCTTGAAACCGTCACGGCTGAAATCGCGAAGTTGGATGCGAAGATCGCTGATGCCCGGGCCCAGGTCGCTAAGTTCGACGCGAGGAAAGTCGGGGAGGCCCGCATCAAGGAACTGGAAGCCGAAGAGCGCAAGCTGGCCGCCGAGTATGAGCAGCTGGAGCAGCAGATCTACTTGTGCGAGGAGTTCACACGGGCCAAAGTCAGGCTACTGGACGAAAAAATAAACAGCAGGTTCGAGCTGGCCCGGTTCAAACTTTTCAACGTGCTGGTAAACGGGAGCCTGGAAGAGTGCTGCGAGACGCTTTACGACGGGGTGCCCTGGAGCACGGGGATGAATAACGGCAGACAGATCAATGTGGGCATCGACATCATAAACACCCTGAGCAAGCACTATTCCTTTACTGCGCCGATATTTGCGGACAATGCGGAGAGCGTGACCGAGATCATTCCAACCCCGGCGCAGCTCATCAGGCTGGTGGTAAGTAAGCCGGATAAAAAATTGAGGATCGAATATGAGGAGGAGACAAAGTGAGTAAAGAGACAAAAGTCATCACCAAAAGCGACATCGTTGACGTGGTGGCGTCAAGAGTGCGGGGATTTTTGGAGCGTGGGGAGATACATCTGCCGGACAACTACAGCCCCGAGAACGCGCTGAAGTCAGCCTACTTAAAGCTGCAGGAAACGAAAGACAAGAGCGGCAAGCCGGTCCTGAGCGTCTGCACTTCGACCAGCATCGCCAACAGCCTTTTTGACATGGTGATCCAAGGGCTGAACCCGGCCAAGGAGCAGTGCTATTTCATCGCCTACGGCCAGCAGCTCGTTTGCCAGCGGTCCTATTTTGGCAGCATGGCTGTGGTCAAGAATGTGGCCGGGGCCCGGGACGTTTGGGGCGAGGTCGTCTACAAGGGCGACATCTTCGAGTATGAGATCCGCGGCAAGGTTAAAAAGATCATCAAGCACAGCCAGAAGCTGGAGAACGTCGACGGCAAAAACATCGTGGCCGCCTACGCGGTGATCGAGTTCGACGACCGCCCGGACCATACGGAGATCATGACCATCGCTGACATCAAGCAAGCATGGCTGCAGGGGCAAACATACAAAGAGGGCGGCTCCAGTGTGCATCACAAGTTCGCCGCGGAGATGGCGAAAAAGACAGTCATCAACAGGGCGTGCAAGGCCTTCATCAACTCGTCGAGCGACAGCAGCATCCTGGTGGGCGCTTACAACCGGGCCGATGACGCCCGGGCCGAAGATGAGATCGACACCGAGATCGCTGAACAGGCCAACATGCGGATCATCGATATCGAGTATACCGAGCCGGAAGAGGTCGTCACCGACGGAGAGCCGGAACCGGAAAAGAACGAAAAACCAGCGAAAACCGCACCAAAACCGCCCGAAAAGGCACAAAACCCGAAAAAGCCAGATCCGGGTCAGCAGGCCCTTGACGGCCCGGGGTTCTAGCCATGGCAACCCCTAAGATAATTCCGATCGGCCCTGGTGCTTATGTGGACGCTGAGCAAATAGTGGCAGTAGATGACTACAACGTGGATTTTCCGGCAGACATTCTGTTTGGTTTTGCTGACTATGCCAAAGCCGCCGTGTTGCTAAAAACCGGCGACACTGTCCTGGCTTACGTGATGCCATCCACGGTAGCAAGGCGCTGGAAGGATGCTGTAAATGGAGATTAACGTTCTGGCCAGTTCAAGCGCGGGGAACGCCTACCTCATTGGTGGGCGCTCTCCGCTGATCCTGGACTGCGGCCTGTCTTACCGGGAGCTCCAGAAGGCCACCGGCTACAAGCTGACCGGACTGGCGGGGTGCCTGATTACCCACGAGCACCAGGACCATGCGAAGGCTGCCGCTGACCTGATGCGGGCCGGGGTGGACTGCTATATGTCCACTGGCACCGCTGAAGCCCTGGGGCTTACCGGCCACCGGCTACGGGTGGTAAAGGCGCTGGAGCAACTCACCATCGGGGACTGGACGGTCCTACCGTTTGAGGCGATTCACGACGCGAAGGAGCCGCTGGGCTTCCTGATCGCCGGGGAGGGCGAGAAGGTGCTTTATCTCACCGATACCGCTTACTGCCCTTACCGCTTTACGGGGCTGACGCGGATCATGATCGAGTGCAAC
>NZ_JBHGXH010000296.1:0-3611 GCF_041936445.1 Candidatus Darwinibacter acetoxidans
GGCCATACCTCCGTATCTCCTCGCGCTCAGACTGGTAACGGGCATATGCTTCATCTAGCGCCGGATCGCCCGCCGTGTGGGTCTTGATTTCGCCCGCCCGGCACCGGGCTAGGTAATCCTCGATCGCGGCTTCATCCACCGCGCCGGCGGGCCCTTCGGATTCGGCGGGCTCTGCCTCCTCCAAGAGTTCAAGCTCCTTCGTGAGCTCCAGCATGCGGGCCATTGGGGATCGTCTGCGGTCCCGCCGCAGTTCCGCGCCAAGCTGGTAATTGTTCTGCGCCGCGTCGAACACGCGTTTCGCTTCCTCGAACACTTTCGTGGCTTCCTCACTCTCAGCGGCTATCTGCTCCAGCTCTGCCCTCAGCCTTTCAACCTCGCCCCGCACGTGATCCCTCCGGGCCTCGCGCAGGCGCTCCTCCAGAGCCCCCAATTCGAGCTGTGCATCTTCCCGGAGCTCATCCAACGCCCGGAGCTGAGCCCGCAGGCTCTGGGTTTTCTCCGGGCTCTCATCGGCTAACGCCTGGGCCAGCTCCTCTGTGATCTTCTCCCGCGCCTGCTTTGCCTGCGCTAGGCGCTTCTGGGCCTTCGCCTGCTGCGCTTGCAGGCGCTCATACTTCGTGCCCTTCTCCACCAGTTTCAACATGCGCCATCTTCCCTTTCTTGTTCATGTTGCATCCACCGCCCGCACTTGCACCGAACCTGGGCGCTCGGCAAGGCCTTCAGCTTCCTGCCGCACGCCAGACACACGAATGCCGTCAGCTTCGGGCCCCCAGGGCCCGCCAGCTCCCCCACCGGCACCGTCAACCGCTCCGCGCGCCGCTTCCGTCTATCCACCGCGCATTCCTCCCCTCCGGGCCTCGATCTGGGCCTCCAGGGCCTCCACTCTCTCCTCAAGGTCCACGGTTACTGCAAGGTCCGCGCAGGCCTTGATAGTCTCCCGTGCCTCCCGGATCGCCTGCAGGGCCACTTTCAGTTCCCCGGCCTTCTCAGCGGCCTCCAGGATCGCCAGGGCCTTTTTCAGGAGTCGGTCAAGCTCATCTATAAGGGCCGCGCCAGAACTCGCCGCCTGCATCGCCCTGGCGCTCTCAGCGGCTTGAACTAGCTTCGGTATGTGACTATCCCTGTGGCGAATAAGCGCCGTCTTAGAAACTCCGTATCGGTCCGCTATGGTCCGCAATGACGCGGACCGGGTAACTATGGCCTTGTCTATCGCCGCCCGCTCGCCATGGTCGCACACCCTACACTTGCCGGCCATCCTCCTCACCTCCCGCGCGCTCGGCCAGCCGCACAAGCTCGACCCACGTAGGCTTCACCCCTCGCGCTCGACAGTCGGCCACGAAGGCCTCAGCGAAGGCCTCTGCCGCCGCGCGTTCCTCTGCCGTGGGCTCGTCGCTGGCCTCGCGGGCCGCCAGGAACAATTCGGCCCAGGGTTCCACACCATAGCCACCCGCGGCCGCCTGGGTTCGCAGGTCTCGGGCTGCCTGCTCCAGGCGCTCCATTCGCCGTTTCATACCCCTGCTCACCACTCGACTCCCTCCCTCACCAGCCGCGCCGATTGCAGGCGCTCAGGTAATCCTTTGCCACGTCCCACCGCAGTTCCATTTCCTCCGGCCTCAGCCATGCACCGAATAAGATTGCGTATAGGTAATTTTTAGGAACCACTCGGCCACCTCCAGGCATAAAAAAAGCGCCCAAAAGAAGGCGCTAAGGGTCAATGGATTCCATACGTTGACAGGCTATTTTGGATATACATTTCTTTACAAGGCCATTCAAGGGGGCCAACTATATATAAGGCCAACATTGGCCGACATTGGCCACCTTTGGCCCTGTAAAAATTTTACCTGGCCTAAGAAGGCCAAAGATGTCCTAAGAAGGCCAATTATTATAATGGCCACCTTAACGAGTCCCCTACCGTTTTATGGGAGTAGGTAGCTCCCAATACCATGCGTTGCCGTCGCGATAAACTTGAACATTCAGTTCTTTTCTGGCACGTCTCAGGGTTCTGTCGGCAATGTCATGGGCCTGTCGGGCCTCCTCCATGTCTGTTGCCAACTGTCGGCCATCGGCAAGCATAGTCTGTAGAAACTCCTTAGCTTCTGCCCTGGAACCCCTCTCCTCCACGACTACAGGCGCTACAAGGTCATCGCCTGTGATGTCTATGACACCTGCCCACTCCAGTTTCCCATCGTCAGTAATGACGAAACTTTGAGACGGGCCTTCCTTCGCAAGGTTACACACGCTATGCACTAGCGCCCGTTTCTCCTGGTCATGAGGATCTCTGCCCACCATGAGCACACTTCGGGCCGCTGCTGTGAAGTCGATTGAGCCTTGCCCTTTATAAATGGCTTTGTCCTTCATCCCCTTGCTTAGGTGACGAATGAGCAGGAAGGCACAGCCACACCTTTCAGCTAGTCCCGTGATTCCGGCCAGGACGGGCCGAACCTGCTCGAACCTGTTAGAGTTCACATTCGGGCCTAAGAAGGCGGCCAAAGGGTCAATGACCACGAGAACGGGCCGCGCTTGCTCTAGCGCCTGGGCCAGAGTATCAAGGTCTTGCATGGTCGCAGGCACGGTTAGTTTTCCGTCGTCGCCTCTCTTGCCTTCCAGAACGTGAACCCTTGCTAGGTCAGCATTTGCCTTCTCCAGCCTCGGCCTGAGAGTCATACTCAGCGAGTCCTCAGCCGTCATATATAGGACGTTACCGGGCATACGGGCCACCGGCCTCCCGTCCTCTCCGGGTAGCGGAAAACCTCTTGTAAGGGCTGCTGTGATAGCCAGGGCTGCCCATGTCTTTCCGGTCTTAGGATCACCCTCCAGAATCGTGATGCAGTCCAAGGGTATGTAGGGCTTCCATAGCCATCGGGTTTCCTGGGCCTCCACCTCCGACAGATTGACCATGACGGGCCTGTCCCTCCTACGGGCATAGCCTCCAGCGGCCACCTCCTGCAAGGTTTCCTCCAGGATCACCTCAGCACGTCCGATTTCTCCTGCCTGAGCGCTTTCGGTTGCAAGGGCCGCGCCCTTGATGATCCTCCGAAGCGTCGCCTTCTCTTGAACGATCTCCAAATAATATTCAACATTCGCAACTGTCGGCACGTAGTTTGCCAGGGCGCTGATAGCTGAAGCGCCGCCAACTTCCGCAAGAGTTCCTTCGGATCTCATGGCATCCGTCACTGTAATGAGGTCTATGGGCACGCCCTCGGATCTCAGTTTCATGATTGCATCAAAGATTGTCCGATGCGCCTCAGAGTAGAATGCCTGCGTCGTCACCTTGTCTATAACTGCGTCGGCGGCTTCCTCGTCTAATAGCATGGAGCCTAGCAATGCGCGTTCGGCCTCTAGGTTCCAAAGCTCTTGCACTCTATTAGGTATAGCCATGACAACAACTCCTCTCCGGCATCTAACAGCAGCAGCAGGAGTTTGTATGTCTACGGCGAACGTGATAAAATAGGCCGTAAACAAAAAACGCAAAGGATCAATCCATCTTTTCGCACCGCCCCTTACCTAGTCCCGCATGGCATACTCATCGTGTGAGGAGGATTTACCGTGAATCGTTCTTTCGTTGTGGTGCTCCTGGTCGCGCTTCTTCTTCTTGGATCGGTAGCTGTCTC
>NZ_JBHGXH010000297.1:0-1560 GCF_041936445.1 Candidatus Darwinibacter acetoxidans
CAAACAACCCCCTGCGGGGTCACGGACTGAGCGGCGAGGGTAGCCAGGCCCCGCCCGGGTTCGAGGCCCGGGGCCGCATTCCCCCTTGGGGGAGGAGAGAGAAAAATGACTGAAACCGAAATCTACACAGCGCCCGTCCGCGACGGGGCAATGATCAGCGCGCCGGTCTACGAGGGCCACAAGCGCGGGAAAAACTGGATGGCCGCAATCGCCCCTGACCCGGCCGCACCGGGCGGAGTCGCGCGGACGTTCGTCCCCCGCGGGCGCGGGGAGTACTACTACATAGTCTCGACCGACCTCGTCGGCCAGCCCGTCGAGTTCGGCGCGGATTATTTCTCGACCGGGGGCAAGCGCTACCCCAAGCGCTGGTACGGGGTCGTCCGCGCGCTCACCGGCGAGGAGATCCGCATCGAGCACTACGAGACCGCAGCGCAAGCGATCGCCGCAAGCCGCTCCGGCCCGGACCGGCAAGCCCTCGAAGAGGAGCGCGCCGCGCTCCTGGCTCGGCTCGCGGAGATCAATGCGCTCCTGGGGGAGGACTGAGAGTTACGGGGTCCGGCGGGGCAACCCGGCCGGCTCGGGGTTCGTGACCCCGGCCCCGCTTTTCCCCCCTTGGGGGAAGGTGATTGAAAATGCGATACGAAATGACAACCAGGAACGGTGAGCCGGCGATCAGGGTCCGGCTCAACTATGACGAGGCGCGAGAGTACCTCGCGCTCGATGAAGAATGGATCGAGGTCCTCGACTCGCTCACTGCAAGTGAGCGCAAAGCGATGACCCTCGAACTCTACCTCGTCCCGCTGCGAGAGGTCGCAGAGTACGCGGTGGGGACGACCGGCAAGCCAACCGACCGCCTCCCAGCCCTGACGGCCGCAACGACGGCCTGGGCGGAGGACGACTACGACGAGGCCCTCTTTTCCCTGGAGGGGATCGACCGGGCCGCATACCTCGAGGTCCTCGACCGGGCCGCGCGGATCATCGCGCGGGAGATCCGGGCCTGGGATACGGTGGATGTATCCCGGCTGGTGGAGCTGCTCACGAAACTGGGCGAGATCGTCGACCGGGTCGGTTGGGAAGTGGATTACTATGTGCGGATGGACTCGCTCCCCTCCGCCCTGATTCCGGAGGGGGTCGATACGGCCTATCCGGTTTGGGCCGTTGACAAACAGGGGATGGCCCTGGTCGGTCCCGGGGCCGATGAGGTGGAGAGCGTTGAGGAGGTGCGGGCGGCCTGCGAGGAGCACGCCCGCCGCATGAGGGGGATCCCGCTCCGATGCCACAAGTGCGGCCACATCTGGATGTATCGCGGGGGATCTCATTACCGGACGACCTGCCCAGCGTGTCACGTGACGGTCTACCTCGACAAATGTATGATTACGTGAGGTGAGAGAAATGGAAACACGAACCCCTCCTACAACACTCACCGGCGACGCCTGCCGCACCCTGGAGGCGATCATCAAGGACGACTTACAGCGCGCGGAGATCCTCAGCGTGTCGGTCTATGTGGACGAGGACGGCAGTATCGAAGTGGAAGAACTCGCCCTTCGGATCTACGGCGGG
>NZ_JBHGXH010000298.1:0-68813 GCF_041936445.1 Candidatus Darwinibacter acetoxidans
TCCACGTCAACCATCTGGATCTGATTTCTTCTGTTACCTGCTTTGTCAAGCATTCCCATCACCATATCGATTTTAGCATAAACCAAGAACCCCCGCGATCCATAAACCATGGAAAACGCAGGGGTTTTTCGACAGTCTGAAGCCCCGGCCTGAGCCGGGGCTTTGCTGTCTTTAGATGATACCCAGTTTGCGCCCGACCTTCTCGAAGGCGTCCAGCGCGTACTGGAGATCTTCCTGGGTGTGCTCCGCTGTAACGATGGTGCGCACCCGGGCCTTGCCCCTGGGCACCGTGGGGTAGGCGATTCCCTGGGCGAAGACCCCCTCCGCGAACAGCTCATCGGCGAGCTGCATGGCTTTGCGCTCATCACCCACGATCACGGGGATAATCGGGGTCTGGCTCTTGCCGGTGTCGAAGCCCAGGTTCCTCAAGCCGGAGCGGAAGAACTCGGTGTTCGCCCAGAGCTTGTCGATGAGTTCCGGATGCTCCAAGAGGATGTCGATGGCGGCAATGCAGGCCGCGGTAACTGCCGGTGGATGGGTGGTGCTGAACAGCACGGGACGGGCCCGCTGCACCAGGTAATCGATGAGTTTCTGGGGACCGGCAACATAGCCTCCCAGCACACCGATGGCCTTGGAGAGGGTACCCACCTGGATATCCACCTGGCCGTGGAGATCGTAGTGATCCACCGTTCCCCGGCCGTTGCGCCCCAAAACGCCGCTGGCATGGGCATCGTCCACCATGACCGCCGCGTCGAATTCCTTGGCCAGTTTCACCACTTCCGGCAGGGGAGCAATATCGCCGTCCATAGAGAAGACGCCGTCGGTCACCACCAGCTTGCGGCGGCCTTCCACTTCTTCCAAGGCTTTGCGCAGGCCGTCCATGTCGGCATGGGGATAGACCTTGATCTGGGCCCTGCTCAGCCGGCAGCCGTCGATGATGCTGGCATGGTTCAGCTCATCGCTGATCACCACATCCTCCCTGCCCAAAATGGCCGCGACTGTACCCGAGTTGGCGGTAAAGCCGGACTGGAAGACCAGACAGGCTTCCACGTGTTTGAACTCCGCCAGCTTCTTCTCGAGCTGTCTGTGCAGCTCCATCTGGCCGGCAATGGTGCGCACCGCACCCGAACCTACGCCCAGCTCTTCGGTGGCCTTGATCGCCGCTTCAATCATCTTGGGATGATTGGTCAAACCTAAGTAGTTGTTGGAAGAGAGGTTGACCACCGATTTGCCGTCAAACACACTGCGGGGCCGCTGCCGGCCTGCTAAAGTGCGGGGCTCACGGTACAACCCCTGATCTTTCAAACTCTGCAGTTCCTCATCCAAGAACCTAAGTGCATCCATTCGCCTTCACTCCCATTTGGAAAATAATAATCGCCAATGCCTGGATGTGACTTCAGCAGTGCTGCCTCGCTGGAAAAACGGGAGCGGCCCTAGCCTGCACCGCCGCCCACTTCACCTGTGACATGCAGCGTTCTCCTCCACAGCAAGGGATTTTTTTCACACATAGTTCTTCCATTTTCCCATGGCAATATCCTGCCTCCCTCAAAGGAATTACCACGATGAACCAGAATATATTCAGCCATTCACCTTACGAGGAAGGGGTGCCGCAGCAGTGGAACAGTTAGCAATAATCGGTGCAGGTCCCGGTGGAACAGCCTTATTGAAAACCTTTTTGCACACTCCCGGTATCAAAATCCTGGGCATAGCAGACCTGGATCTCCAAAGCCCGGGCATTCAGCTGGCTCGGAAGCACGGCATATTTACCACCAGAAACTTCCATGACTTACTCAGCAAGCCGGGGAAAAAGATAGTCTTCGACGCCACGGGAAACGCGGCGGTAGCCGCTGAGCTGGCCTCTGCCGCCTCGGAGACAACTGTGGTGGTTCCCCCGGAGGGAGCTAGACTGATCTGGGAGCTGGTGACAGCAAGGGAACAGGTCAACCGCCAGCTCATGGCCGAGTCCAGCAGCCTGCTCACCTTCATCGAGCAGGGCTTAGCCCATATCGAGACTCTCCACAGCCAGCACGGGCAGGTGCTCAAGGAAGTGGCCGATGAGATCCGCGCCCTTTCTGAGCTGGCCGCGGAAAGCCAATTGCTAGTGCAGGAGGCCGAGGCGGTCATGGGCATTATCGGCAACGTGGCGACCCAAACCCGCATCCTGGGCATCAACGCATCCATTGAGTCGGCCCGCACCGGGGAACTGGGCCGGGGCTTTGCGGTGGTGGCCGATGCCATCCACAAGCTTTCCGCCAGCACCATCAACTCGGTAAGCTCAGTGGACGCAGCCATGGAGAAGATGCGCGGCGTGCTGGAAAGCATGGCCAGCAGCGTACACAAGGTGGTGCAGGAGGTCCAAGAAGTCGAAGCCCAGCAAGGGCAACTGGCGCAAGAGCTCCACACTGCCCTGGAAGAAATGGTGCGCAGCGCGGAAAGGCTGGCAGAACTAGCTGGAGAGAAGCAGAAAAGAAGCAGCCTGGAGGCATAAGCCTTCAGGCTGCTTTTCCTGCTTGGGTTTCCCGACTAGCGCCACAGCAGGCCGCCGATGTTGGGATAGCCGAACTCCCGTCTCAGATCATCCAGTTCCTGAAAGGAGTCCATGATCTCCTCACGCTTTTCCACGGCTACCCCCAGGGCCAGGGCCTCGGCGATGAGCGTGGGCATAACTAGGGATTGGAAGACGCCCACGGACCGTCCTGCCACAGGCAGCACGTAATCTGCACCCGCCCGCAGCCCGGACACACTGCTGTCCGTAATCAAGATCGTGGTGTTTCCGCACTTTTTGGCCCGTCTCAGAAAAAACTGCCGCTCTCTAGGGGGCCTGCCCAATCCGCACACAACGGCCGCGCCATCGCGGGGCAGGTTCAGCACCGCATCGAAGAAGTAGCGCCCGCTCTCGTTAATGCGGGTCACCCGATACCCGAAGCGGCGAAAGCGGAATTCCAGAAGATAAGTTAAGGTCGCTGAAGCCCCTTCCCCATACAGGATCAGCTCCCGCACGCTGGCCAGTTTCTGCACTGCCGCCGCATAGTTGAGGGCCAGTTCCTCCGTGATCAGCCGGCTGGCCTGTTCTCCTTCCATCTCCAGAAGCTCGCGCAAAACCTGGGCGGATCCGCTGAACATCTCAATCCGCCGCTCCAGCTTAGTCGCGGTGGTCACCGAATCGCGAAACTCCTCTTGAATCTTCTCCTTGAGTTCAGGAAATCCAGTGAACCCCAGCTTCCGCGCAAATCTGATGATGCTGGCAGTACTAACGCCCGACTGTTGGGCTATCTCTTCCAAAGTGGCAAAGGCACATTCCGACAGATGCTCCAAAATGAAGGCCCCGAGTGCTTTCTGCGTCTTAGTGAGCTGATCCATGTTCGCGTTGATCAACTTCCGGAGGTCTTCGGCTGTCACCGGGCTCCTCCCCCTTCCCATGGGCTTGCAAGCGGTCTCTCCGCGCCAAAGCGCAGAACCCGCCCATTAGGTTATCGTATACCACTTCAACGCTTCTGGCAACAAAATGGCGCCGTGGAAAGTGGACGCAGCTTCGCGCACAAACTCAGCTAAACGGCTCTCGTAAACCTGATCGAAGTGAAATAGATAGAGCGTTTCTGCAGCCAGATCCCTGGCGCAGCGCCCCGCGTCCGCGGCTGTGGAATGGCCTTTGCTGCGCGTCGCTTCCCCCACCTCTTCCAAGGTGGCAGCCTCATGAATCACCACCCTGGTGGGGCCCAGCACAGGACCCAGTTCTGGGCAGTAACTTGTATCGGCCGAGTAGAACAGCTGACCTTGGCTGTTCTGAAGAACTTGGAATCCCACCGTGGGAACGCTGTGCTCCATGGCCACCCAGCGCAGCGAGAGATCCCTCCAGCTGTACACCTCACCTGGCGCGACTTCCCTGAACTCCAGGGGGAACATCCCCTTTTTCTCAGGCAGGGCGAACAGCTCCACAAGCCTTTCGGCCGTATCCAGGGCCGCGGGCAGCCCGAGGATAGTCAGGGGCTTGGTGCGCCCCAGCAGCCACATCTGGTGGAGGAGCGAAGGCAGTCCGTAAATGTGATCGATGTGCCCATGGGTGATTAAAACAGCAGCCAGGTTCTGGGGGTCGAATCCCAGCTCCCGCAGCTTGCCGCAGGCACCGCCGCCCACATCAACGAGCAGCCCTTCTCCGCCGCGCTCCAAGAGCAGCGAGGCATTATCAGACCCTTTCAGCTGCACAGCGCCGCTGTAACCCAAAAAGGCAAAGCGCATCAGGCCGCCGCTCCTTTCCTCTTTTTGATGTAAGCCGAAAGCCAAGGCCACATCAGGCTGAGCACGGTGACCAGGAAGAGCGCGGCAAAAATGGGACGGGAGAAGAAGCCAAAGAAGTTTCCTTGGTACAGCACCAGACCGCGCCGCAGCTCCGCCTCGAACATGCCCCCCAGCACCACGCCTAGAATCATGGGCACTAACGGCACGTCCGTCTTTTTGAAGATGAACGACACTATGCCAAAGACCACGGCCACGCCGATGTCAAACGCGTTGATGTTGATGGCGTAGGCACCCACCACACTCAATACCAAAACGATGGGCATGAGGATAGCCGGGGGCACCTTGAGGATGTTGACAAAAAGACGGATGCCGCCGATCTGGTAGATCACCATGAAGATGTTGGCCATGAAAATGGCTAGAAAGATGGTGTACATAAAGGCGGACTGGTCCCTAAACAGCAGCGGCCCCGGGCGCAAGCCGAAAATGGTGAGCGCGCCCAGAAGCAGGGCGGTGGATCCATCACCGGGAATGCCCAAAGTCAAAGTGGGAACCATGGCTCCCCCCGTCACCGCGTTGTTGGCCGTCTCGGGAGCAAGGATCCCATCTGGGGCTCCTTGGCCAAAACTCTCTGGATGCCTAGAGATCTTCCGGGCCCGTTCATAGGCCAAAAACACCGCGATGCTGGCCCCGGTTCCTGGAAGCACGCCTATACCTGTACCGATCAGAGCTGCTTCCAAAATGGTCCGCCCATACTCCCACAGCTCTTTGAGGCTGGGGAATATTTTTTCTTTCTTGAATGCCCTGACCTGACCCATCTGCGATTCATCGGATGCCGACACCAGCACCTGACCAATCGCGTACATGCCAATCAAGACAGGTACCAGGGAAATACCACTCATCAGATTGGGATTGTTGAAAATGAAGCGTCCCGAGCCGGTGAGGGGATCAAAGCCCACCGTACTTACCATCAATCCCAAGATACCGGCGATGAGCCCCTTGATCATGTTTTTGCCAGACACCGTGGCAATCAGCGTCAAGCCCATGAGGGCGAGTCCGAAGTATTCAGGTGGGCCAAACGACAGTGCCACCTTGGCCAAGAATGGAGAAACCAGCACCAAAACCAAAAGGCTGAACATGCCGCCAATGAAAGACGCGGTTACAGCCAAACCCAAGGCTCGGCCCGGCTCACCGTTTCTAGCCATGCCCTGCCCGTCGGCCACGGTGGCTATGGCGTTGGGATTGCCCGGGATCCCCAGCAGGATGGCGGGAATGGACGCACCGGTTACCGCGCCCATATAAACTCCAAGTAAGGTAGCCATGCCCAGCTCTGGCCCGAGGGTGATGCAGAGTGGAAGCATGA
Source organism: Candidatus Darwinibacter acetoxidans (assembly GCF_041936445.1). Classification (NCBI taxonomy): domain Bacteria; kingdom Bacillati; phylum Bacillota; class Clostridia; order Candidatus Darwinibacteriales; family Candidatus Darwinibacteriaceae; genus Candidatus Darwinibacter; species Candidatus Darwinibacter acetoxidans. Next base: position 5,597 of record NZ_JBHGXH010000298.1, read on the forward strand.
TGGCAATGCCCATGGTGGCAGTTAAGCCGGGCAGTGCGCCGACGACAATTCCTAGAACCGTACCAATACTAATCCAAAGCAGTGCACTGAAGTTGAAGACTGCTGCAATGGCTGTTCCCAATGTTTCCCACATAGTCTATACCCCCAATGCATCCAGTAAAGGTTCGGGAAACTGCACGTAGAACCACCGACTGAAGATGAAAGAAAGGGCCAAGGAAAGCACCAGATAGGTCAGTGTCAGCAGCCAGTAGTTGTATTTCTTATTCGCGATCACCCTGGTGGTGCAGAGCAGCAGGGCGGTGGAACTGAGCACAAAGCCAAGGCGCGGGATCAGCCAGGCATAGGCCACGGCCAAGCCAGCAGTCACCACTGACTTCAGGGGCAGCCCCGCGCTTTCCCCTTCCTCCGCTGTCTTCCTGGCTTCCAGGATCGTTCTGATGATGAGCGCGATGCTCAAAATGAGCAGCAGGCTTCCATAAATGAGCGGAAGTGCCCGCGGCCCAACATCAACGGGGTGAGTCGCCCCGCGGCGGATTTGGCCGGCTACCACAAGGTACCAGATGGAAAAAACGCTGAGACCCACACCCAGCCAAAAGTCGTTCTGCCTTAAGACCTTCATGACAACCCCCTCATCTTGTTAAAAGGGGTACTCTAGGTACCCCTTTTGCTGCTGGTCGTTACTCAAGACCGATGGCCTGTACCAAATCTGTGAAGAGCTCTTCCTGATCCCGCACATACTGATCCAGCTCTTCCCCGGCCAGGAACAACTCGATGAAGCCATTGCTCTGGGACCAGGCGATCCACTCGGGATCGTTGACCACCTTGTGGAAAGCTTCCACTAAAGCGGACTTGATGTCTTCAGACAGGCCGGGAGGTGCCGTAACCATCCGCCAAGACCCTTCGGGGATTCCAGTCCAACCGAATTCAGCAACGCAGGGAACCTCCGGATAGAGCACGGTCCTTTGATCACTCATGACCAACAGGGGTCTGAGCTCCTCCTCGTAACCGATCAGCTCTGACTGGGAGAAGATACCTCCATCAATGTGTCCACCGATAATGAGGGCTCTCATCTGCGCACCGCCATCGGCAGGTACAATGTTGAAGTTAGCACCGGTGACCGAGTTGATGGCTGCGCACACCATGTAGGTTGTGGTGTTCACACCGGCATTCCCCAAGCTGATGGCCTGCTCATGGGTGGCGGCAATCAGCCCTTCAATGCTCTGATACGGAGAATCTGCCCGCACCGCCAAAACGAAGGGATCAAGGTTGATCCTGGCAATGTTGGTGAACTCATGGGCAGGATATTGGGTGGCCTGGAGGACACTGCTCACCACAAGATGCGCTCCGCCTAGGCCTAGGGTATACCCATCGGGGCGAGAATTGTACACGAAATTCATGCCGATACCGCTTCCGGCTCCAGGCCGGTTGTCAATGATAAAGCGTGTTCCCAAATACTTCTCTGCGAATTGAGCCAGCTGACGCCCAACTACGTCCGTTGCTCCACCAGGATTGAACGGAATGACAAAAGTGATATTGCGAGTGGGGTAGGCCATGGCCAGCCCTGAAAGAAGCAGCAGAAACGCTACAGCCAATACCAATACTCTCTTCCGCATAATGTACCTCCTTAGTTGTTCCATGCTTAGGCCCGGGTCCTTTTATTGTGTGAACACGGCTTTAGGTATTCGCCGGATCTTGAATATTTTCTGCTAATTTGTATTATTTTTTTCACCCGTCGTTGCCCGATGTAAAACAGCCCGAGACCTGAATGGATGCCAAAACAAAAAGACAGCCCTAAGGCCTAAACCTTAGAGCTGCCTCCTCATGTTCGAAAATGGGGTGAGTAACCGGATTCGAACCGGCGACCTCCAGGGCCACAACCTGGCGCTCTAACCAGCTGAGCTATACCCACCACGATTCATGGCGCGCCTGGCAGGAATCGAACCTGCGACACTCGGATTAGAAGTCCGATGCTCTATCCCCTGAGCTACAGGCGCCAGAGGTTTCAGAATGGAGCGGGTGATGGGAATCGAACCCACACCACCGGCTTGGAAGGCCGGGGCTCTACCATTGAGCTACACCCGCACGAACTGGTCGGGGCGAGAGGATTTGAACCTCCGGCCTCCTGCTCCCAAGGCAGGCGCGCTAGCCAAACTGCGCCACGCCCCGCCGCATTCCCAGACTGACATTCACAATATTACCACAACCCCCTCGGCTGTGTCAACCGCCTTTCTGGGCTCGGCTTACCCTCTCCAGGATTTCCAGCATGCCCCGCATGGCCCGGGAGCGATGGCTGATCCGGTTCTTCTCCTCGGGGCTCAGCTCAGCAAAGGTACGGCCCAGCTCCGGTACGATAAAGAGGGGATCGTAACCAAAACCGTTGCTGCCCCGGGGTGCATAGCCGATCACACCCCGGCAGACCCCTTCGGAAAACTCCACCTCCTCATCTGGAGAGGCTAGGGCCATCACGCAGCGGAACTGCGCACCCCGCTGCTCCAGGGGCAGATCGGCGAGTTTCCTCAGGAGCAGCTCGTTGTTGCGGGCATCTCCCCCACCTTCCCCGGCAAAGCGGGCCGAGTGCACGCCTGGGGCGCCCCCCAGGGCATCGACTTCCAGGCCCGAGTCATCGGCCAATACCCATTCCCCGAGCTTTCTGGCGGTTTCCACCGCTTTTTTCCGGGCATTGGCGTGAAACGTTTCCCCATCTTCCTCCACGGGGGGCAGATCCCCCACTTCCCCCAGGCCCAGGACCGGAAAGCCCAGGTGGGCTGTGAGCTCCTTGATTTCCCTGATCTTGTGTTGATTGTGACTTGCCAAAACCAGCCTGAATGCCATTTATTGTCCCCCGAACTTCTTGGATAGATCCTCCATGAGCAGGGCCTTTTGGATGTCCATCAGTTCGAAAATACCCTTTTCCGCCAGGTTCAGCAGCTGTTCCATCTCCTCGCGGCTGAAGGGCCTGCCCTCCGCGGTGCCCTGCACTTCCACGATCCGGCCGCTTTGGGTCATGACCACGTTGAAATCCACTTCGGCGGCGGAGTCTTCCCCGTAGTTCAAATCCAAGAGCACTTCTCCGTCCACGATACCCACGCTCACCGCAGCCAGGTACTCCTTAACCCCCACATCGACGCCCTCCAGCTTGCGCAGGGCATCGGAGAGGGCAATAAAGGCCCCGGTAATGGAGGCGCTGCGGGTGCCGCCATCGGCCTGGATGACATCGCAGTCCAGCCAGATGGTGCGCTCACCCAGGGCCTTCAGGTCCACAACCGCGCGCAGGGCGCGGCCGATGAGGCGCTGGATTTCATGGGTGCGCCCGCCGATCCTGCCCCGGGTGGACTCCCGGGGATTGCGCTCCGCAGTAGCCCTGGGCAGCATAGAGTATTCCGCAGTAATCCAGCCTTCGCCCGTACCCCGCAGGAAAGGGGGCACCTTATCTTCCACCGTGGCTGTGCAGATCACCTTGGTGTTCCCCACTTCGATGAGCACAGAACCCTCGGCGTACATGTTGACATTCCGTGTAATCTGAACTGGACGCAGCTCATCATGGCGGCGCCCGTCGGCGCGAACAAAGCTCATTTAGTTACCCCCTTCAGCAATTGCCTGCCGGTACTTGGCCACCCCTTGTTCATAGAGATTATTGCCCTGGGCGTCGATGGCCACAATGACCGGAAAGTCCTCCACCACCATGCGGTGCACGGCCTCCGGCCCCAGATCCGGATAGGCCACCACCTCAACTTCCTTAATGTGCTGGGCGATCAGCGCTGCTGCCCCTCCCACCGCGGCGAAATAAACGGCCTTGTGCCGCTTCATGGCCTCAATCACTTCCGGACTGCGGCCGCCTTTGCCGATCATGCCCTTGAGGCCCAGCTCTAAAAGGGGCACGGTCAGGCCGTCCATGCGCATGGAAGTGGTGGGGCCCGCTGAACCTATGGGCTTGCCGGGCTTGGCCGGGGTGGGGCCTACATAGTAGATCACAGCCCCCTCGATGGGAAACGGCAGGGGCTGGCCTTCCCGAATCAGCTGCACCAGCCTCTGGTGGGCCGCGTCTCTGGCGGTATAGATCACACCGCTGAGGGCGACTTGATCACCGGCCCGCAGGGTCTCCACGTTCTCCAGGGGCGTTGTCAGACGAATCATGCTCACTTCTCCACCTTTCTATTTATTCAGCTCATGCACCAGCTTGCGGAAGTGGGCCCCCCGCTCCATGAAATCGGCATACTGATCATAACTGGCGCAGGCCGGCGACAAAAGCACGCAGTCGCCTGGCTTGGCCTTGTTTTTGGCCGCGGCCACCGCCTGCTCTAGATTTTCCACCACCTCTAGGGAGAAATCCCCTAGAGCCAGGACTGCCTCGCGGATCTTAGGCGCAGTGGCGCCCAGGAGCACCAGGTGCTTCACCCGTCTGTGCACTCCCTCAGCCAAGGGCGCAAAGGACAGCTGTTTATCGTAACCGCCGGCGATGAGGATGATGGGCTCGGAAAAGGACTGCAAAGCAGCGAGGGTCCTCTGGGGTGTTGTGGCAATGGAATCGTTGTAGTAGCGCACCCCGCCGTACTCCGCCACAAACTCCAGGCGGTGGGGCACCCCCTGGAAGGTCCTGCCCACTTCAGCCGCGGCCCTGAGGCCGGCCCCAGCGGCCCGGCTCAGCACCGCGGCAGCCAAGAAGTTGGCGGCGTTGTGTTCCCCCCGCAGCTGCAGCTCGGAGCGCCTAAGGATGGGCTCTTCCTCTCCGTCCTGGACATAAACCAGTTCTGCACCCTTGAGGTAAGCTCCGTCCCTTACCTTATTCTCCATGCTGAAAAAGAAAACCTTTCCCGAGGCTTCTTCCCCCATGGCCCTGGTTACCGGATCGTCGAAATTGAGGACCAGGAAATCCCCTGGGCCCTGGTGGAGATAGATATTCCGCTTGGCGGCGATGTAGTTTTCCATGGTACCGTGGACATCCAGATGGTTTTCGGCAAGATTGGTGATCAGCGCCCCATGGGGACTAGCAGGGAGATCCTCCAGCTGGAAGCTGGACAGCTCCAAGACCACCTTGTGCTCCGGGCTCAAGCGGGGCAGCTCTTCGATCAGAGGGTTCCCGATGTTCCCCCCGATCACCGCCTTGAGCCCCGAGGCCCGCATGATCTCCCAGGCCAAGGTGGTGGTTGTGGTTTTGCCGCTGCTGCCTGTAATGCCGTAGATGGGCGCCGGGCAGTAGCGAAAGAACAGGCTGATCTCGCTTTCCAGGGGCCGCCTGCGGGCCGCTTCCTGCAGCTGGGGCAGGTGCTTGGGCACTCCGGGGCTGACGAAGACCGCATCGAACTGGTCCAGGTCTTCCAGATACCCGGGGCCCAAAACCAGCTCCACATCCAGGGCCTCCAGCTCGGCCAGGCGCCCACCCAACTGCGGACCCGTCTTCTGATCCCGCCCGCTGATCTGGGCTCCCGCCTCCTTGAGGAACCTAATCAAAGCGGTGTTGCTCACCCCAAGGCCGATGACGGCGACTTTCTTGCCCTGCCATTCCTCTTTAATCCTCTGCTGCATCAACTGCCCTCCTCCCCCCATGGCCTTAAGCGCACCGGCGGAAGCTTTTCCCCCAGGATCAGCTCCGCGGTGGCCCGGAAGCGCTCGGGTGCGGCACTGACCCAAAACTCATCGGTACCTTTCCCGCCTTCCCCATCGGCCCAAGCTTCCTGCACCCGGCTGGCCACCGCCGGTGCGGGATCGATCACTGAAATCTCCCCGCCCACCAGCTCACCAATGGGCTCCGCCAGGAAGGAGTAGTGGGTGCAGCCCAAAAGCAGCGCCTCAATCCCCTGGGTCAACAGGGGATCTAAGTACCGCAGAAGGGCAGCCCGCACCTTGGGGCCGGCGATTTCACCCGCTTCCACCAGGGGCACGAGCTCAGGGGCGCTCTGCATCAGGACTTCAGCGCCAGGCAGGGCCTCCTCCAGGGTCCGGGCGTACACGCCGCTGCGCACAGTGGCCTCGGTGGCCAGCACCCCAATCCGCCTTTTGCCAGCTGCAGCCGCTGCTTGGGAGACTCCTTCCAACATGCCCACAACAGGAAGCTGCACCAGGTGTTTGAGCCTGGGCAGCACAACCGAACTGGTGGTATTGCAGGCCACCACAATAGTCCGGCAGCCCCTGCTCTGCAGAAACGCAAGGCTGCCGTTAAAATACTCCAGGAGCTGGTCGGGGCTCTTATCGCCATAGGGGAGGTGCGCGGTGTCACCGAAATACACGAAGGGCGCACGGATCCTGCTGCACAGCTCCCGCCAAACCGAGAGCCCACCCAAGCCCGAATCATAAATACCGATGGTCAAAGCCTATTCCTCCAACTGGTACACGTTACAACACGCTGGCTCCCAAGGCGGAATAATCCGGCCGCAGGGCCCTCCGCAAATTGAGGTGGCCGGCCAGCGTATCGATGACCTGGTTTTCCACGAGAATCTGTACCTGCTCCACACCGGCCAGGACGGCCAGGCTGTTGACAATGCTGTAGACAGTCAAAATCTCGCCGGTGCTGCCGCCGGGGTGGTTGGTGACTAAGTGATGGCTGAAGCTCACATACAGGGTTCCGCCAGCCTGGCTGTACCCTAAGACAGCTGTTTCCGCGGGAAGCGCGCCTACCAAATGCTGGAGCGAAGGGCCCGCCAGAAGACGGGCCAGCACGCTGTCAATGGTGGGGCTGCCCTGCTGAAACTCCGGCGCCAGCAGGCCGTTTTCCCGGGAAGCAAAGTAGACAGGGTAGAAAGGCTCGGCAGGATCAAGCGCAGCAGGCACAACCTCCCCATCGGAAGCCGGCCAGCCGATGAGGACGCGAACCGCCAGGACCGCCAGGACAGCCGAGAGCAGTCCTGCCAAGATGCGCTCCTTCTTCATTATGCTCGCCCCCTACCTCTTATTCTCCAGGTAAAAGCGGACAATACCGTTGAAAATGCCTTGGGCGGCAGCCTGTTGAAAGCCAGGCGCCCTAAGGAGCACTTCCTCATCGGGGTGATCCAAAAAGCCCACTTCCACTAGAATGGAAGGTATATCCGACCCGTTAAACACCGCCAGGTCTTCCCGACCCCAGATACGGCGGTCGATGAGGGTAATGGCCTTCACCAGCTCCTCCTGGACGATGCGGGCAAACAGTTCAGAGACGGGATCGCCGGCGCGGTACAGGGTCTCGGTACCCCGAGCCCGCCCCCGTTCGATGTTGGAATTGGCATGAACAGACACGAACAGATCCGCCCGGGCCTCCACCGCGACCTCGGGGCGTTTGAAGATAGAGACGTAGATATCACTGTCCCTGGTGTAGACCACCTTGGCCCCGGCTTCACTGAGCAGTTCGCCAAGGTAGAGGCTGATGGCCAGGTTCACATCTTTCTCAAAGGTGCCGCGGTAGCCGATTGTCCCCGGATCTGATCCGCCATGTCCGGGGTCAACCGCGATGACCAGACCGGAGAGTACTCCTTCCTGCACTGGCAGGACCTCCGTGCCGGGCACTTCAGCCGCGGGAACCTGCTGGGCCCGCAGGTAGGCGGCGGCCTCCGCCGCGGTCCCGGGGAAGAGGGGCAGTACATATCCGCGGGGCCGTTCCTCCACAGGCAGGGGCGCCACCGGCTCAGTCAGCTCCAGGACGATTCTCGTAACAGAAGGCGAATGCTGCCCTGCCCGCCAGCGGGCAATTGGGCCCAAATTGACCGGCACGTCGAAGGATCTGCTGACCAAAGTGGTATCTTGAAAATCCAGCACCAGGCGGAGGGGGTTTTCCAGGTAGGTTGCCTGAACTTCCGGGGCACTGGAAATCTCGAAACTGAGCCATAAGCTGCCATCCTCTTCCTCCAAAGTCAGGGCGGAGAGCTGGTAGTTGAACTCGATGGTCAGCCCGCCTTCGGCAGCCGGCAGGACCCGGTAGCCCGTGGGGGCCCTCAGGTCGCAGACAACCCGCAGGGTCTGGTCATCAAAGCGGCTGGCCCGCACAGCACTGACCACGGAGCTGTCCACTTCCAGCATGGGCGGGGGATCGCCCTGGACCCCGTAAAGATCGATCACCAACCGGGCCGGATGTTCCAGCAGGATGGTCTGGTAGCCGGTGTAGGACTCCAGATCCAGGAAGATGCTGGCTCTGGGCCCGCCCAGGAAAACGATCTCCCTCAGCCCCCGCTCCTCGCTGGGCTCGTAGAGCACGATGGTCGTTTCCTCCTGCTCCGGCTCCCTCTCGTCAGAATCCCCATGGGAGACGGCAGCAGCGCTCCCCTCTTCTTCCTGGGTAAACAGAGAGCTCAGGCCGGTAAAGCGGGGACTCTTGCGCGCCAAGCGGAATCCCCCCAGTTCCTGGACGAAGGTCAAGCTCAAATGGCGCCGATCCGCCATGAAACGCAGGGGAACGATGATCTCTCCTTGGAGCAGCTGGGGAGCGACCTCCAACGTGTACTCCCTGCCGTCCACCAGCGCCAGCTCCACACCGAGCTCCATATGTACAGTCATGTCCTCAAAGACGATCTCTATGCGGGGTTCATCCACCTGGATCTGGGCCCCCAGGTGCTCGGCAAAGACCCAGAGGGGGATCATGTAATTGCCGTTGATCATGACTAGATCGCTCTTCAGCTGCACTTCTTCATCTTCTACGAACAGTTTCAGCGCGGCTTGGGATAAGCGCGGGCAGAATAGTATAATGGCGATAAGAAAAAAAGCTATAAGTCCGGCCCGTTTCATCATCCTACCTCCAGCAGATAATATTACCATCATTTCGCCCTGGAACCCCTTAATCCTGCCCAGAGAGGGGCTTCCCCTTAATCTAATTCGGACGCCTGTGCCCTTTCCCGACCGAGCGACCTAACCGCAACAGAAAAGAACACCGCTTCCGCGGTGTCCCGCTCCTGTCCGCGCTGGGCAGATTCGCCCTCTGCCACTCTCACCGGGGGCTAATACCTAGTACCGCAATGGGCACATTGGAACACTTCCACGCCTTCTGACTCGCTCAACTCGATGCCTTGCTCCTTACTCATCATAAGAATGTTGTGTTGCAGTTGTTGCAGCGCCAAAGTTCCAAACCGTGCCCTTCCCCGACCAAGGTTGCTGATGCCGAACCGCATTCCGGACACTTCTTCATCGTCTGACCAGAGCCGCCTGTCACGACGTCCAATTCCACCTCGGTCAGTTCCCCAGCCAGAAAGCGCAAAAGGGATAGCACTTCTGCGGCTTCTGCTTCGCTCAACTCGATGCCGTGCTCCCCAGCCAGTTCCAAGAGCTCCTCGGCACTGGAGCACCCCAGGGCTTTCTTGAGCACTTGGTCCCCATCGCCTTTAAGCCGAGCCAACACTTCCTGCAGAACCATGCTATCTGCCTCCTGACGGGTTCTCGATTCCCAGTGGAGCACTCCCTGCCCCGAACTCACCTTATCCCGAATACTCTACCGCAGTCGTTACACCGGTACTCTTTGATCCCGTACCTATCCCGCAGGTAGGTTACTGAGGTGGAACCGCACAGCAAACACGTGACCAACCCACTGCCACCTGCCACCGCATCCAGTTCCAGCTCCGTCAGTTCCTCAGGGCGGTGCTGTAAGAAAGCCAGGAGTTCCACGGCTTCTGATTCCCCCAAGTCGATGCCGTGCTCTCCAGCCAGTTCCATGAGCTCATCGGCACTGGAGCACCGCAGGGCTTTCTTGAGCAACTCGTCCCCATCGCCCCTTAACCGAGCCAGCACTGCCTGCAGATCCATGCTATCTGCCTCCTTAACAATTCGGCGCAACACTTTTTGTTGGACAATACGCCGTCGTCCAACGGTTCCCTTCCCATTTTATGGATACTTCCGGTAACCTCTTAGGGGGTTCTTTTCTCCGCCTTTCGGTCCTTTCTTCGCCGCAACAACTCTGGTATAATAACCGCAGGAGGATCAGGCTATGGCCCAAATCAAGGTAGTTACAGAAAACCGCAAGGCCCGCCACGACTATTTCATCGAAGAAACCATGGAGGCCGGCATCGTGCTGCAGGGAACGGAAGTTAAGTCCATCCGCCTGGGCAGGGTCAATCTCAAGGACAGCTACGCCCGGGTGGAAAACGGCGAGGTATTCCTCTACGGGATGCATATCAGCCCCTATGAGCAGGGCAACCGCTTCAACCACGATCCCCTGCGGCCCAGGAAGCTGCTCCTGCACAAGCGGGAGATCCGCCGCCTGTTGGGAAAGACCCGGGAAGAAGGTTATACGCTAGTTCCCACCCGCCTCTACTTCAACAGGGGCAAGTGCAAGGTAGAGCTGGCCCTGGCCAAGGGCAAACGCAAATACGACAAGCGGGAATCCTACGCCAAGCGAGATGCGGAGCGCCGGGCCCGGCAGGCCCTGCGCCGGGACGTCTGATGGGCCGCCGTCCCTTCATTGATACGCTGAGCAGCCTCCGGCCAGCCCGCCCCAACCTTGACAGCCCAGCCCCGCTCTGCTATGCTAAAGGTACCATGGGGGTGAATTAGGTTCGACGTGGGCAGGAAGAGCATCAGAAGCGAGCCGAGGTCCCCGCTACCTCGTTAATAAAGTGGGAAAACAATAACTGCAAACAATCGTTACGCTTTAGCTGCTTAGTTCAGCTAACGCCGCTTGTTCCTTCCGTCTGTAAGCAACAAGACCGGCGTCACAATACAGACTACCTCTTCGGCACTGCCCGGGGCTGAAGGGGGAAACCTACGGGCTGGTTCAGCCTCACGGCCCGCTGCAAGGCTGGAGGATGAACGAGACTAAGAATTGCAGCTGCGCTCGGAGATGCTGATGTGATTTCGCTCGCGGACAGCGGTGCAACTCCGCTCACCTCCACCAAACTTCCTGAAGACTTATGTCTGCCCTTGGCAGGCGTTTTTTTCTGCCCAAAAACAAAAAACCTTTGCCCACAGGCAAAGGCATTTAGCACAGATCTGAGGTTAAAACCAGATAGTCAGGACCACAGAGAGGACCATGAAACCCACGGCTAGATAGGTGGTAGCGGTCTCCAGCATCTGATCCAAGCCCTTACTACGCTTGCCGAAGAACATACGGCTGCCGCCACCAATGGAACCCAGCCCTTCACCCTTGCTCTCCTGCAGAACAACTGCCACGATGAGGGCGATGCAGATCAAGAACTGGATCACCATCAAGAACGTTCCCACAGTTAGCTGACACCTCCCTGCTCCTTGCTGGCACTACAAAGCTATTCTACCACACTGTCTATCCGCGGGCAAGATCTTTCAAGAAGGACTGGTACCAGCGGCCGCTGTCCTTGATGATCCTGGCCTGGGTCTGGAAATCCACGTACACAATTCCGAAGCGGCGCTCGTAGCCGAAGGCCCACTCGAAGTTGTCCAAAAAGGACCATACGTAATAACCCTTCAAGGGCACTCCCGCTTCCAGGGCTCGGGCTGCCTGGGCGAAATGCTCCCTAAGGTAGGCGGTCCTCTCCGGGTCAGCTACCCGCCCCTCCATTAGCTGGTCGGGATAGGCGGCACCGTTTTCTGTGATATACAGCGGAATGGGCCCGTAATCCCGGTGGACTCGCAGCAGCAGGTCGTAAAGGCCCTCGGGGTAGACCTCCCAACCCATGTGGGTCACAGGTCCAGCGGGGGGCAGCGCCTCATAGCCGTCCTTGCCCGCAGCCTTGATGATGCCGCGGCTGTAGTAGTTGATGCCCAAAAAGTCCTGGGGCGCCGAAATCAAATCAAAATCTCCCGGCTGAATGTGGGGCGCCACCGCGGTCAAAAACTCCGGCATATCCTGGGGATAAAACCCAGCGAAAAGTGGATCCAGGAACCAGCGGTTCAGGAACCCGTCTGCCCTGCGGCAGGCTTCCCCATCCTCCCGGCTGGGGGAAGCGGGATATTGGGGCGACAAGTTGAGGGTGATCCCGATCTCCCCAGGCAGGTTCAGCTCCCGGTAAGCCTGGAGCGCCAGCCCGTGGGCCAAAAGGAGAATATGGGCCGCCTGGAGATACCAGTTCAGATCGCTCTTACCCGGGGCATGCACGCCGTTTCCGTAACCCAGGTAGGCCGAGCACCAGGGTTCGTTGAGGGTGATCCAGAGCTTCACCGTATCCCCCAACTCTTCAAACATGGTGACAGCATAGTCGCGGAAGTAATAGGCGGTATCCCGATTCAGCCAGCCCCCCTTGTCCTCCAGGACCTGGGGCAGATCCCAGTGGTAAAGGGTGGCCATGGGCTCAATACCCCTCTGGAGCAGCTCATCCACCAAACGCTTGTAAAAGTCCAGCCCTTTGGGGTTCAGCTCTCCTTTGCCGGCTGGATAGATCCGGGGCCAGGCGATGGAAAAGCGGTAGCTGTCCACCCCCAGCTCCGCCATGAGGGCCACATCCTCTTTATACCGGTGGTAGTGGTCGCAGGCCACATCACCGGTGTGCCCGTGGAGCACCTTACCTGGGGTACGGCTGAACCGGTCCCAAATGGATTCGCCCCGGCCATCTTCCTGCGCCGCACCTTCGATCTGATACGAAGCGGTGGCGACTCCCCACCGAAAATCCCGCGGGAATTTCATACTGTCCCCTCCTTTGGTCCTTGATTTCGCCAAGGGGACTCCCTTTCCCTCCCCAGAAAAAAACACGGCGGGCCTTTCCGCCGCGCCGTGCTTGCACCTTGCCAAACGCTACCTTTTGATGTTGTAGAATGCCTTCAGACCAGCATACTCCCCAACGGCATCCAGTTCCTCTTCGATGCGCAGGAGCTGGTTGTACTTGGCCACCCGGTCGGTCCTGCTGGGGGCACCGGTCTTGATCTGGCCAGCGTTTACCGCCACAACCAGGTCGGCAATGGTGGTGTCTTCTGTTTCGCCAGAGCGATGGGAAACAACAGCGGTGTACCCGGCGCGCTTGGCCATCTCAATGGCCTGGAGCGTCTCGGTGAGGGTACCGATCTGGTTGACCTTAATCAGGATGGAGTTGGCCACGCCCTGGGCAATACCCCGGCTCAGGCGCTCGGTGTTGGTGACGAACAGGTCGTCGCCCACCAGCTGAACCTTGTCCCCAATGGCTTCCGTGAGCTTCTTCCAGCCTTCCCACTCATCTTCCGAGAGGGCGTCTTCGATGGAGATGATGGGGTATTTTTCCACCAGGTTCTTGTAGTAGGCGATCATCTCATCGGTATCGAGGATCTTGCCTTCGCCTTCCAGGTGGTATTTACCATCTTTGAACAGCTCTGTGGCGGCCACATCAAGGGCGATGCACACGTCCTTGCCCGGCTGGTAACCGGCCCGCTCGATGGCCTGCATAATGGCCTGGATGGCCTCTTCATTGGACTGCAGGTTGGGAGCAAAACCGCCTTCGTCGCCCACCGCCGTGTTCAAACCCTTTTCCTTGAGCACAGCCTTGAGGTTGTGGAACACTTCGGCGCCCATTCTCAGGGCTTCCCGGAAGCTCGCCGCCCCCACAGGCATGATCATGAACTCTTGAATATCCACGTTGTTGTCGGCATGGGCTCCGCCGTTGAGGATGTTCATCATGGGTACCGGAAGCTGGGAGGCAGCCGCACCGCCGATGTAGCGGTAGAGGGGCATGCCCAGGGAGTTGGCGGCGGCATGGGCCACTGCCAAAGATACACCCAGGATTGCGTTGGCGCCGAGCTTGCCCTTGTTGGGTGTGCCGTCCAGCTCGATCATGAGCTGATCGATGCCGATCTGATCCGTGGCATCCCAGCCGATGATCTCAGGGGCGATGACCTCTTCCACATTCTCCACCGCCTTGAGCACGCCTTTGCCTAAGTAGCGTGCCTTGTCCCCATCCCTGAGCTCCACCGCTTCAAAGGCGCCGGTGGAGGCACCGGAGGGAACGATGGCCCGGCCGAAGCTGCCATCGGCCAGATGCACTTCCACTTCCACCGTGGGATTGCCCCGGGAGTCCAAAACTTCCCTCGCTATCACATCATTGATAATCATTGTTCGTTCCTCCTCACAATTAAGCTTTGTCCGGTCATCTCCGGAGGTTGAGCTATGCCCATCAGATCCAGGATCGAAGGGGCCAGATCGGCCAAGATTCCGCTCTTCAGGCCCCAGCCTTCAGGTGCGTTGAACAGCCAGACGGGCACCAGATTGCTGGTGTGCGCGGTGTGGGCTTCCCCCGTCTCTGGGTCAACCATCTGCTCGGCGTTCCCGTGGTCCGCGGTGACAATGGCCGTGCCGCCCATCTCTTTGATGGCCTCCAGTACCTGGCCCAGGCCGGCATCCACCGCCTCCACCGCCTTCACCGCCGCTTCAAACACACCGGTGTGGCCCACCATATCGCAGTTGGCATAGTTGAGCACGATGAAGTCGAACTTGCCTTGGCGGATCTCTTCAACCACCCGCCTGGTCACTTCCGGCGCGCTCATTTCCGGCTGCAGATCGTACGTGGGCACCTTGGGGGAAGGCACCAAGATGCGCTCTTCGCCGGGGAAGGGCGTCTCCTGGCCCCCGTTAAAGAAGAAGGTGACATGCGCGTACTTCTCCGTCTCGGCGATGCGCAGCTGGGTCTTGCCCAAACCGGAAAGGTACTCGCCCAAGGTGTTTCTGAGATCCTGGGGAGCGAAGGCAAAGGGGAGATCCAGCTCGGCATCGTACTGCGTCATGGTGGCGTAGTAGATGTCCAGTTTTTTCCCCCGGTCAAAGCCCTGGAAATCATCGTTGGTCATGGCCCAAGTGATCTCCCGGGCCCTGTCTGCCCGGAAGTTGAAAAAGAGCACACTGTCACCGTCTTGGATGGGTCCCACGGCCTTTCCGTTTTCCACGATCACCCTGGGCACCACAAACTCATCGGTCTCCCCCTGGGCGTAGGCCTCTTGGATGGCCGCGGCGCTGCTGGGGGCCCCAGGCCCCTGGCCCAGAAGGGCCCGGTAGGCCTTCTCCACCCGGTCCCAGCGTCTATCCCGGTCCATGGCGTAATAGCGTCCGGAGATGGAAGCAACTCTGCCGATCCCGATCTGTTCAATCTGTTCCTCCAGGTCCGCCAGGTATTCGTGGGCGCTGGAGGGCGGCACGTCACGGCCATCCAGGAAGGCATGGACGAACACCCGCTCCAGGCCGTGCTCCTTGGCCATCCTGAGCAGGGCATAAAGGTGCTCAGAGTGGCTGTGCACGCCGCCAGGGGAAACCAGCCCCATGAGGTGCAGAGCCCCCCCTGTCTTCTTCGGATGCTCCATGACCGCCAGCAAAGTGGGGTTGGTGAAAAACTCCCCCGAAGCGATGGCCTTGGAAATGCGCACTACATCTTGGTAGACAATGCGCCCAGCCCCGATATTGAGGTGACCCACATTGGAGTCCCCCATTTGACCGTCCATCAGCCCCACGCTGCCGCCGGAAGCAGAGAGCACATTCCGGGGCGCGCTGCTGTTCAGCCAGTCCACCGTGGGGGTGCGGGCTGCCTTGACTGCATTGCCTTCCACATGTTCACTGAGGCCGAAGCCATCTAAGATGATTAACGCAGTTGGTTTCTTCATGAATTAACGATTCCACCTCCGGGAACAGCCTCTAAGATCACCTGGTTTTCAGTACCGGATGATGCTGGTGAAGCTGTCCACATCAAGACTTGCTCCGCCCACCAGGGCACCATCGATCTCAGGTTGTTCCATGAATTCTTTGATATTGGCCGGCTTGACGCTGCCTCCGTACTGGATCCTCACCTGTTGGGCAAGGTCAGCCGTGTAGAGCTCAGCCAGCGTTTGGCGGATCCTGGCGATGACCTGGTTGGCGTCCTCTGCGTCGCAGTTCTCGCCTGTGCCGATGGCCCAGACAGGCTCATAGGCAATGACCAGATTGGTCAGCTGCTCAGCCGCGGCGCCCGCCAGGGCACGGGTGGTTTGGGCCACCACCACCTCTTCCGTCCGGCCGGCCCGGCGCTCCTCCAGTGTTTCGCCCACACACAGGATGGGCTTCAGGCCCACATTGAGGGCCTTGAGCACCTTCTTGTTGATCAGCTCATCATCTTCCTTGAAGATCTGCCGACGCTCCGAGTGGCCTAGAATCACGTATTCACAGCCCACATCCAGAAGCATCCCGGGGGCGATCTCCCCGGTAAAGGCACCTTGATCTTCAAAGTACATGTTCTGGGCACCCAACTTGACCTTGGTCAAGCCCAGGGCGCTCAGCGCGGGGAGGTTGGTGAAAGGAGCGCAGATCACCACTTCCACGGGGCTGTCCTGAACCCGCTCTTCCAGTTTGCGGGCCGTTTCCACCGCTTCCCCCACATTCTTATACATCTTCCAGTTTCCAGCGATTATGGGTGTACGCATGACTTCACCTCAGTTATTTGTCATCCAGGGCTGCTACCCCCGGCAGCACCTTGCCTTCCAGGAACTCCAGGGAGGCGCCTCCGCCAGTGGAGACGTGGGTCATCTTGTCAGCAAGGCCCATCTGCTCCACAGCTGCCGCCGAGTCCCCACCGCCGATGACGGTCACGGCAGAGGAATCGGCCAGTGCCTGGGCTACGCTGAGGGTGCCCTTAGCAAAGGCTTCGAACTCAAATACTCCCATGGGACCGTTCCAGACCACGGTGCCCGCGCCCTTGACAGCTTCAGCGAAGCGCTTGGCCGTTTCAGGGCCGATATCCAAGCCTTCCCAATCCGCGGGGATTTGGTCAATGGCCACTACCTTATGCTCCGCATCTGCGGCAAACTCCTTGGCCACCACAACATCAACAGGCAGGAGGAGTTCCACGCCCTTCTCCTTGGCCTGGGCCATAATGGTGCGGCAGAACTCCAGACGTTCCTCGTCCAGAAGCGATCTGCCCACTTCATATCCCTGGGCCTTGAGGAAGGTGTAGGCCATGCCGCCGCCGATGATCAGGGTATCCACCTTGTTCAGCAGCGACTCGATGACCGCGATCTTGTCTTTGACCTTGGCGCCGCCCAAGATGGCCACGAAGGGCCGCTTGGGATCTTCCACCGCACCGCCCAGGAACTGCAGTTCCTTCTCCATGAGGAAGCCGGAGACCGCGGGGAGGTAGTCGGCCACACCTGTGGTGGAGGCGTGGGCCCTGTGGGCCGTGCCGAAGGCATCGTTGACGAAGATGTCGCCTAAGGCCGCCAGGGCCTTGGCAAACTCGGGGTCGTTCTCTGTTTCTGCGGCGTAGAAGCGGACGTTCTCCAAGAGGAGCACATCGCCGGGCTCCAGACCAGCCACGGCCTTTTCCACTTCGGGCCCGATGCAGTCATCCACCTTCTGCACCGGCTGGCCTAGAAGCTCGCTTAAGCGCTGAGCCACAGGGTCCAGGCGGAAGGCATCATCGGGTTTGCCCTTGGGCCGGCCCAGGTGGGACATGAGGATCACTTTGCCGCCTTCCTTGATCACATGCTGGATGGTGGGCAGTGCAGCCCTAATTCTTTTATCGTCAGTGATCGCGCCGTCCTGCATAGGCACATTAAAATCGACGCGCATCAAAACCCGTTTGCCCTTTACATCCACGTCTCTGATTGTTTTCTTGGCCATAAGCATCCTCCTTTTCGTATGGAATCCCCCAAGCAGGGGGATTCCAGGTTGAGCTTGTTTACTTGCGGGATTCCATGTAGCGGATGAGGTCAATCACCCTCATGGAGTAGCCCCACTCATTGTCGTACCAAGCTACCACTTTGAGCATGTTGTCGCCCATGGTCTTGGTCAGGGCTGCATCCACGATGGAGGAATTGTCGTTGCCCATGAAGTCTGTGGAGACCAGGGGCTCCTCTTCGAAGGCCAAAATGCCCTTGAGCTTGCCTTCGGCCGCTTTCTTCAGTTCAGCATTGGCGGCCTCAGCGGTTACCGGCTTTTCCGTCTCCACTACCAGGTCCACAACGCTCACCGTGGAAACGGGGACGCGCATGGCAAAGCCGTCCAGTTTGCCCTTGAGTTCAGGCAGGACAAGGCCAACGGCAGCGGCGGCACCGGTGGTGGTGGGAACGATGTTCATGGCAGCGGCCCGGGCCCTGCGCAGATCCTTATGGGGCAGGTCCAGGATTCTCTGGTCGTTGGTATAAGCATGGACAGTGGTCATGAGGCCCTTCTTAATGCCGAAGGCATCGTGGATAACCTTGGCCACAGGTGCCAAGCAGTTGGTGGTGCAGGAGGCGTTGGAAATCACATGGTGCTTCTCCGGATCGTAGAGGTCTTCATTAACTCCCATGACGATGGTGATGTCCTCTTCTTTAGCAGGAGCGGTGATGATCACCTTCTTGGCCCCGGCGTCGATGTGCCACTGAGCCTGATCCCGCTTGCGGAAGACACCGGTGGATTCCACCACATACTCCACACCCAGCTCGCCCCAGGGGATGTTCTTGGGATCGCGCTCGGCAAAGACCTTGATCTTCTTGCCGTTAACTACGATGTTATCGCCGTCCACCGACACATCAGCCTTCAGAGTACCGTGGTTCGTATCGTACTTAAGGAGATGGGCCAGGGTCTTCGCATCTGTCAAGTCGTTGATGGCCACTACATCGAAATTGGGATCATCGAGAGCCCCGCGCAGTACCAACCGGCCGATGCGGCCAAAACCGTTAATGCCAACCTTCATTGTCATCATGATTCCCCCTTACTCTATTTCTTTTAACTTCATCAGCCTCCGGGCTACCCCCTCATCGGTGATGCACACATCACAATAACCTCGGGACAACACCGCCATCACAGCCCATGCCTTGCTCCTACCACCTCCAACGGCGATAACCATGGGAATGCTTTCCAGGTCTTCCAGGCGCAGTCCCACCGAAGCGGTATTGTGGACGATCCTGCCCTGGGCATCGAAGTAGCAGCCGAAGGCTTCGCCCACGGCCCCCGCGGCGATCAGGTCCATAATGGAAGCATCGTCAAAACCGCGCCTTCTGGCCATTTCTTCTGCTGTGCCGATACCGTGGACCAAGATGTCCGCCCGGCGCCCCAGGGCGATGACGCTGCGGATGCGCGGCTCACTTAAGATCTGCTCCAAATTGGCGGGCCGCACATCTTCCGGGGCATAGAGCAGGCGGTAGCTACCGCCTAAGCCTTCCGCCAGGGCCACTGCAATGGTGTTAGCCTGGATTTTGATGTCTTCTCCCAAGCCGCCCCGCACGGGAACAACCGTGACCCGCTTGCGCACATCGTGAAGCCTTACGCTCTCGGCTACGCCGGCGAGGGTGGTGCCGCCGGAAACGGCGAGAATCTGCCCGTCCTCCAGCACCTGGCAGAGGTAATCCGCGGCAGCCCTGGCCAGATCCTTGCGCGTGGCGGGATCTTTGTCGCAGTCCCCCGGGACGATGATCATCCTCTCCACGCCCAGGGCCGCAGCCAGCTTCTTTTCCAGCTGTTCCAGGCCGTAGAAGTCCCGTACCACGTCCTCAAGCTCCAAAAACACCTTTTCCCCTTCCGGGGTGAGCTGCATGCCCAGGGAGGTGGTGTGCAGCAGGCCCTGTTCCCGCAGGACATCCAGTTCACTGCGGATTACCCGCTCCGAACCTCCCATTTGAGCGGCGATGAACCTGCGCCCGATGGGGCCCTGGTTGCGGATAATCCTCAAGAGGCTGTAGCGCCTGTCCAGAAGCCCAGCCAGTTCAGGCACGAGCTGCTGCAGGGCACCGAGACTGGCCATGGTCGGACACCCCTCCTACGGGACGCTTAGTGACCCACAGGGGTTGATTTTGTCCCGCTCTGGTTATTATTATTCTGCTCACGCAAATAATTCCCTCCATGGGGTTGTTAATGTTTGGGAACCAATTTGTCAAGTTGTCGCGCTTTTTCCCGGATCTGCCGCAGGCGGTAGTTTACACCGCTCTTGCTCAATTTTGGCCTCATGAGCTCCCCCAACTCCTGTAAGGAAGCGTAGGGGTGTTCCCGGCGCAGCCGGGCCACTTCCCGCAGCTTGGGTGGGAGTTCCTCAAGGCCGATCACGGAATCAATCAGCTCGATATCCTCCAGCTGAGCCACGGCGGCCTTCACTGTTTTGTCCACATTGGCCGTTTCGCAGTTGACCAGGCGGTTCACCTGGTTGCGCATTTCTTTCATCACCCGTACGTTCTCAAAGTGCAGCAGGGCGCTGTGGGCCCCCATGAGCCCGAGCAAACTGGCGATCTGCCCCCCATCTTTCATGTACACAACCAGGGAACCCTTTCTCTGGGTGAGGCCTGCCTCCAGGTCCAGGGACCACAGGGCAGCCAGGATTTTATCCGCCACCCGGCTCTGCTCGCTGGAAAACTCCAGATGGTAGGTGCGCTCCGGATTGGTGATGGAGCCGCTCACCAGAAAGGCGCCCCGAAGGTAAGCCCGGCGGCAGCACTTCTTGCGGGGAATCCCCGCCTCACCCACCACACTCTGCTCCTTGAGATCCTGGTAGACTTGTCCCGCGTGGGCGCGCCCTAAAACCCGCACCGTGCAGATCTGGGAGCGGCGGGACTTGGACCTGACCACCAGAACCTGGGTGGGCAGTTCGGAATAGAGCCCCTTGAGCATGATCAAGATCTTCCTGGCCACAAAAGGAGAGGAAGTGTTGAAGTCCAGAAACTGATTGTGCCGGCCCAGCAGAAAGCCGCTCAAATCATAAAAAGCGCTCAGCTCTGACACCCGGCAGCAGCGAGCACTGGGAATGACCCTGGCCAGTTCTTGGCGCACATCATCGGAAAAGGCCATTTCACTTACCCCCTTCTTTTCCCAGGATCCAGACCCGCACCCGCCATTTTTGCACCTCCGCTTTGACAATCACAGGCGAGGCAGAGTCGTTGCGGAACTTAAAATCGGTGTACGGCCAGGCCACCGCGGCATCCATGCCGTGTTTGATATAGCTGGGGGCGATGGAGTGGATGCGGCGCTCCACAATCTCCAGCCCGGCCAGGCGCACTGCGTTGTACAGCGTGGTGGAAGTCTGGCACACGCCGCCCCCCACCCCGGGAACCACCGCTTCCCCCAGGATGATGGGGGCGTTGCGGTAGCCCCGCTCCGGCGTGCGCTCACCCACCACTTCATTAAAGGAAAAGATCTCCCCGGGCATGACAATGGTGTTGTTGATGGCCTGGAGGGAGAGGCGGATATTGTGCACCCGGTCAGGGCTGCCCATGAGGGGGGTGGAAAAGTCGCCTAGGATGTGGGTGAGCTCCATAAGGTGCTCGGTGCGGAACAGCGGCACCACGGGGATACCCTTAAGCTCCAGTCTGGTGTGGGCAGGAGCGGTGACCACTTCCTGCACTATGCTGTCCACGTCGAAGTAGAGGCCCTCTTCGTGGGGGATGATCTCCCCGGTGATCTTATCCAGACCGGCGGGAACCGGCGGGCGCTGGCGGGCCCGGGCCATCCGCTCCACGATCACCCGCACCTCGTTGGGGTAGTAGTATTCCATGGCCTGGTCCTCTAAGTATACCCCATGATTGACCCCAAAAAACCTGCGGTGCACGGTGCGGTACACAGAAGGCAGGCCCACCCCCAGCGCGGTAATTAGCACGAGCAGGCTCGCAAGGCGGCGCATCCCCATCCCCCCCTAGCCAATGTATTCGGCCTGGGGGGAAAATAAACCAGGGGCCTACACTGCGCGGCCCGCCGGTGTTTTGGCTTTGTCCCGTCCCTCCGCCAGGCGGATGATCTCTTCCGCCAGCCTCAGGCTGGAATGGCGCACCAGATCCTGCTGATCCAGTACATCGGCGGTGTGCACCTTAATGCCCAGCCTCTCGATGGCAGCCGTATCTGCCCGCACGGGGTAGGCCCCCTGCGCCGCGTATTTCTTAGCCTGCCCGGAGGAAACCGCCGCCTTGTTCACCAGCACATAATCCAGCACCGAGGGGGGCCCCAGGTGGGCCAGGAGCGCCTTGACATGGTCGCTCGCGCTGTAACCGTCCGTTTCCCCGGGCTGCGTCATCACATTGCAGACGTAGATGCGCAGCGCCTGGGTTTCGGCGATGGCCTGGGCTAGGCCCTCCACCAACAGGTTGGAAATGATGCTGGTATACAAACTCCCCGGCCCCAGCACCACCACATCGGCGTGGCGGATGGCCTCCAGGGCCTCGGGCAGCGCCTGGGCCGTCTTGGGCTCCAGGAAAACCCGCTTGATTTTTTTGCCCTGCTCCGGAATGCAGCTTTCACCCAGCACTGTGGAGCCGTCGGTGTAGATGGCACCTAGGCGCACCGACTCCAATGTGGAGGGAAGCACCTTGCCCCTAACCGCCAGAACCTTGCTGAAGGCCCGGATGCCTTCCTCAAAATCTCCGGTAATATCGGTCATGGCTGCGATGAAGAGGTTGCCGAAGCTGTGCCCCGCCAGGCCCTCCCCCCAGGAAAACCGGTACTGGAACAGCGTCTCCATGAGGGGCTCCGTGTCCGCCAGGGCCACCAGGGTGTTGCGGATATCTCCCGGCGGGAGAATACCCAGATCATCCCGGATGCGGCCGGAGCTGCCGCCGTCATCGGCCACGGTTACCACTGCCGTGATGTTGGAGGTGTACTCCTTCAGACCCCGCAGCATCGTGGAAAGACCCGTGCCTCCCCCGATGGCCACGATGTGCAGACCCTTCTGCAGGTTGCGGGTTTTATACACATGTTCCACCAGATCGGGGGCCGCGGAGGGGCGCACCGCCTCCACCACGGAACTGACCACATTGCGCACCCCCAGGGCCACGCCCACCAGACCCAAGAGGATCAGAACAACACCGGAAACCACGGGATTAACCGGCCACTCGGCTGCCCAGGCCAGGATCTTCCTTTCCCAAAGGGAAAAGACGGGGCTGTTCAGCATCACCACCGTTCCCGTGTCGATGGCGAGCACCCCGAGCAAAAGCAGGACAACCCAGCGCTTGACGCGCATGCCCGGGTACAACCACTTCAGTTTACTCACTCTGGCCACTCCTCCCGGGAAGCCTTTCCGCCTTACAGTTTACTGGCGGCGGCCTGATCAACCACGAGCGTTACCGAGGGATGCAGCTGGAGCACTGAGGCGGGAACAGCAGTGGTAACCGGCCCGTGCACAGCTGCATAGATGGCATCGGCCTTGCTGCCGCCGCTGGCCATAAGGATGATCTCCTTGGCCTGCATAATGGACTTAATGCCCATGGAAATCGCCCGTGTAGGTACCTGATCTATAGATTCGAAGAAGCGGGCGTTATCCCTGATGGTACTCTCCGCCAAATCCACCACGTGGGTGGTGCTGCCAAACTCGGTGCCCGGTTCGTTAAAGCCGATGTGGCCGTTGGTGCCGATACCCAAAATCTGCAGATCAATCCCGCCAGCCTGCCTGATCAGCTCATCATAGCGGCGGCACTCCGCCTCCAGATCCTCCGCTAGCCCGTTGGGGATAAAGGTCCTCTCCGGGTTTATGTTTACTTTGGAAAAGAGGTGTTCATGCATATACCTGCGGTAGCTCTGGGGATGATCCGGGCCCAAGCCCACATACTCGTCGAGGTTGAAGGTGGTCACCCGGCTGAAATCCATCCCCCGGTTGTGGTACTCCACCAGCAGCTTGTAAACCCCCAGGGGAGTGCTGCCGGTGGCCAGCCCCAGGACACTGTTGGGCTTGCGCATGATCTGCCCATACACGATTTTGGCCGCTTCCGCGCTCATACTGTCGAAGTTGGCCACTACCACAATATTCATCGCCATCTCCCTTCCTCCGTCATTGTGCACTGTAGGCGGTGCGGCCGCTGATGATGGTCATCTGGACCTGAAAATCGCGGCTCAACAGCACAAAGTCCGCCTTGTTGCCTTCCTTGATCCAGCCCCGGTGTTTCAGCCCGAGGGTCTGTGCGGGGTTGAGGCTGGCCATGCGGAACGCATCCACCAAATCCACCCCCAGCTGCTCCACCATGTTCTGCACAGCCTGCTTCAGGGTGAGGGTGCTGCCGGCCAGATTGCCATCGGCCAGCCGGGCCGAGCCGTCCCGCACAAAGATCTTGTGGTCACCCAAAACGTACTCTCCATCGGGCAGTCCCGTGGCCTGCACCGAATCTGTGACCAGCACGATATGCTCAACGCCTATGCTGCGCAGCATGACCCGGATCGCCCCGGGATGCACATGAACCAGATCGGCGATGAGTTCCGCGTAGAGACCCGGTGTGGCCAGCACCGCTCCCACCACGCCCGGATCCCGGTGATGGAGCCCCCGCATGCCGTTGTAGGTGTGGGTGACGTGGGTGATGCCCTGTTTGAACCCTGCCAAGGCCTCCTCATAGGTGGCGTTGGTGTGCCCGATGCTCACCGTAACGCCCCTTTCCCGCAACCAGGCGATGGCCTCCAGGCTGCCGGGCACTTCCGGAGCCAGGGTCACGAGCCGCAGCTTTTCCCCTAAAATCCGATGAAGCTCCTCCAGCTCATCCAGGCTGGCCGGGCGGATCGCGGGCCCATACTGGGCTCCCTTATACTTTTCGTTTATGTACGGGCCTTCTAGATGGATGCCTAAAACTTCCGCCCCATCCTCAAGGTCCTCGAAGCCAGCCACCAGCTCACACACGGCGCGGGTTTTGTCCTCAGCCGCGGTGACCGTGCTGGGCAGAAAGGCCACCGTACCGCTGCGGGCCAGAAAACGGGCCATGGTTTCCAGCGCCTCTTCAGTTCCATCCATCAGCTCGCTGCCGCCAGCGCCGTGCATATGCACATCAATCAAGCCCGGGGCAATGTAGCCGCCCTGGGCATCGATGATCCGGAAAACATGGGGCGAAGCGGCTTCCAAAATGCGGCGGCCCTCTTCCTCCCCGGCCACCAGCATAATGCGGTCGCCGATGGTCACAACAGTACCGTTTTCAATGAGTTTATCTGTCACCACTGTGCCGTTGGTGATGATGAGATGTTTCATAGGGGCACTACCTCCTCCTGCTAACTAATTCGTGTTTGCCAGGGGCGTTCCTGCACAATTAACAAGGAATAAATATGAATGCTTCTTGCATATTTTCACATCCGTGGTATAATGAAGCTAATTTGTTACGGAAGAAAGGATGTTCGCCGTGAAAAAACTCTCTGTATTATTACTCACCGTCCTGTTCGTACTTGGCGCTGGATTCTCTGCCTTGGGGCAGGGGGTGCTCAAGGTGGCTACGGAAGCCGGTTTTATGCCCTTTGAGTATGTGGATGCGGAAAGCGGAGAGCTGATGGGGTTTGACATGGACCTGATCCGGGCCATCGGCGAGGTGCTGGGCCTGGAGGTGCAGATCGACAACATCAGCTGGGACGGCCTGATTCCGGCCCTGCTCAACGGCAACTACGACTGCCTCATCGCCGGGATCACCATCACCCCCGAGCGCCAGGGCGCGGTGGACTTCTCGGAACCCTACTTCGAATCTGTACTTACTGTTGTGGCCAACACCGGAACAGAGATCTCCGGCCTGGAGGGGCTGGCGGGCAAGACCGCCGCTGTGCAGATTAACACCACCGGAGATTTCACGGCCTCGGATCTAGCGGATGCCGGGGAACTCAAGGGAGTAGCCCGTTTTGATACGGTGGCCGATGCCATGCAGGCTGTGCTCATCGGGGTAGCGGACATTGTGCTCATCGACCTGCCAGTTGCCGAAGCGTATCTGGCGGCCAACCCCCAGGCCCCCCTGGAACATGCGGGACCGGTGGCCGACAATGAATTCTACGGGATCGCGGTCAACAAGAACAACAAAGCTCTCCTGGAGCAGATCAACGCCGCCTTAGCTGAGCTTAAGGCCAGCGGAACTTACGACCAGATCTTCCAGAAGTGGTTTGGAGCAAACTAATAGGTGCAGGAACAGGTGCGCGGGCTTCGCGCACCTGTTTGCGGGAAGGAGAATCGAATCTTGGGCTTTCGCTGGGATCTAGTCTTCAGCTCCCTGCCCACGCTGCTGCAGGGAGCCAAACTTACTGTGCAGCTCACTTCCATCGCCGTCTTTTTCGGCATTATCCTGGGTACCATCGCCGGCATGATCAGGCTGTCTAAGGGCCCGTTGCGCCTGGCCGCCGCCTCCTACATCGACATCATCAGGGGCACTCCCCTTTTGGTGCAGACCTTTTTGATCTTCTACGGGCTGCCCAGCCTGATCTCCCGCCCCATCCCCGCCTATACAGCCGCGGTGCTGGCCCTGAGCATCAACAGCGGCGCCTATGTGGGGGAGATCGTGCGGGCGGGCATCCAGTCCATTGACAAGGGGCAGTGGGAAGCCGCCGCCTCTCTAGGGCTCTCGGGCAGCCAGACCATGGGCCTGATCATCCTGCCCCAGGCTTTCCGCAGGATCCTCCCGCCCCTGGGCAACGAGTTCATCGCCCTTTTAAAAGACTCCTCCCTGGTTTCGGTGATCGCCCTGGAGGAGCTGGTGCGCAAGGGCCAGATCATCATCGGCCGCACCTTCCGCCCCTTCGAAGTGTGGCTGGCGGTGGCGGTGATCTACTTTGTCATGACCTTTGCCGTTTCCCGCCTGGTGAACCTGGCGGAAAAGAGAGTCGCGGTCCGTTAGTAATAGCCCAGGCCTAACAGCCGGTAGTCGGGCCCCCGCAGAAAGAGGTGCAGATTGCTGCCGATTACCCGGGAGGCAACCCGCATGCCCACCCTTTTCTCCAGGTCCTCCAGATCGTGGTTGGTGGTGAAAACGGTGGGTTTCAAGTTGTTCAAGCGCCCGTCCACAATGATGAGCAGCCGCTCCATGGTCCAGTCGGTGACCCGTTCGCTGCCCAGATCATCCAGGACCAGGAGATCAGCAAAAAGCAGCGGTTCCAGGGAGACATTTCCCGTGCGCATCTGCTCCAGGAGGATGGGTAGGTGCACAAAGGCCACGGAAAACCTGCTCCTCAGCTCATTGGCAATGGCCGCGGCCAGGTGGGTTTTGCCCGTGCCGGAAGGTCCAACCAAGATGATCCCCTGGCCATCGTGGATCTTATCGAAGTTGCGGGCAAAGGTCAGGCTGTCCTCGTAGGCCTCCCGGTTAAAGTCGGTCACCTTAAACCCGGAAAAGGTCTTCTCCTGCAGCGCAGGGGGCAGGGGATGGGCCGCGGGCACCGCCAGAAGCTGCTCCCGCTCCATACGCTCCTGGGCCCGCCTTTGGCGGATGCAGGAACAGTCAGATAAAAGCCACAGTCCCCGGCCCACCGAGGGGGGCATGGGGAAGGGGTGGCTTTTATAGATCCTATGGCGCACTTCTCCGCAGACCGGGCACCTTTCACCCTGGAGCCTGCGCCTAATACCGTATCTACTCATCCAAGAACGAGAAAAGGCTGCGGTCCTGCTTTGTAGGGTTGTAGGTGAAATCCTCCCGCGTGACTTTGGTCTGAGCACCATGGGCTTTGCCTCCTTCGTCCTTGTGCTGATCCTCTGTTATGGCCGACCAATAGGCGCGGAAACGCTCCTCAGTGGTGATGCCGTGATTGAGCCAGTCCTGGATAATCCGGTAAATATAGTTGAAGGAGATATGCTTTTCCCTGCCCGCCAGGCGGCTGCGCCTCTGCTCCTGCTTGGCCCTGAGGATGGCGCAGCCCAGGACAAAGGGGGTCATGCCCTCGTCGCGGGCGGCCAAGAGCTTCTCCTTCTGCGCGCTGGACAGCGGCGCCACCTTCTGTTCATACAGCGCAAAAACATCTTCCATCCTAGGTTCCACGAAGCCACCTCCACAGCAAGCAGCAGATAATAAGCACGCCGGCTCCCCCGGCCAGCCAGGACCAAACGGGGCTTTTTCCCCCGTACACAGGGTAAAGTACACCGCCGCTCAGCTGGGCCCTCTGGCTGCGGGCTCCCCAGCGCGGTGCTAGAAGATCAAAGACGGGCACTCCCGCGCCCCCCACCTGCCAGGGCCCCTCCCCCAGATCCCGCCAGAAACCTGGGGCCAGCCCGTCAAAGGCCCCCACCAGGAGATAATAACCCCATGCTGGACTGGGGTCAGGCAGTAAACTTCTGGGCACCTGCAGGCGAATGGTCCTGCCGTCGGGGAGCACCGAAGCTGCAACTTCGTGGACAGCACCCCCGGCGGTGTACAACCTGCTTTCACCAAAGGGAGCGGCACTTAAGCGCAGATCCCAGCCCGCTTCCGGGCTGGTGTGGAGCAGGTGGGGGCCGATCTGGATCTGGCCCCATCCAGGCTCGATCCCGGTTGTGATATACAATTCGAGGCGTTGGTGGAAGTACCCTTCCGGGGCGCGGAAGGGATTGGTGAGGGCAGCAAATTCACAGTCGAAGTAGACAAATTCCCCATCGGCACTGACCCTAAAGCGGAGCAGGTCAAAAAGCCCAGGGACGAAAACCTCGTGGCCGGGATAGACAAGCTCCCCAGCTCCCCGATCATCTCCCCGCGGGTCTTTAAACTGCACCAGGATCTCTGCCGCCAGCACCTGTGCGGAAACAAGCAGCACAACCAGCAGCCCAAGCGCCAGCCTGTTCACGGCCATCCCCCCGCGCCTTGATCCTATGCACGGGGAGGCTAGATATACACCCTTTCCACCCGGCTCGTGAGCATGCAGGTGATCTCGTAGTTGATGGTGCCCAGATGCCGGGCCCAGTCGTCCGCGGTGATCTCCAGGCCGTCCGCGGAGCCCAAAAGAATCACCTCATCGCCAATGGCCACCGGCAGATCCCCCACATCCACCATGGTGTGATCCATGGTGATCTGGCCCACAATGGGGCAGTACCTGCCTTTGATGATCACCTGCGCTTTGTTGCCCAACCCCCGGGACAGCCCGTCGGCATAGCCGATGGGCAAAACCGCAAGGGAAGTCTCTTTCCAGGTTACATACGTACCGCCATAGCTGACCGCACTGCCCGCGGGCACCCTCTTCACAAAGGCCACCCTGGTCTTCAGACTCAAAGCGGGCCTAAGCTCCAGGGGCCTGCGCCCATCGGGATACATCCCGTAGATGCCCAGCCCCACCCGGACCAGGTCTAGCCGGGACTCGGGGAAAAACAAGGTGGCCGCGGTGTTGGCCGCGTGGTAAAAGGGGACAGTGACTTTCCTGGCGGCCAGATCCGCCCGCACCCGGGAAAAGCGCTCCCACTGCCAGCGGGTGTACTCCAGATCCGGCTCCTCCGCCCGGGAAAAGTGGGTGAACACACCCTGGATCTCCAAACCCGGCAGACTCTGCACCAGTTCCACCAGCGCCCCAAAATCACACGGGAGAAGCCCCAACCTGCCCATGCCCGTATCCACCTTGATATGGACCTTGGCCGTCTTCCCCTGGGCCACGGCGGCCCGGGAGAGCAGCCGGGCAATGTGGGGCTCAAACACAGTGACAGCCAGGTCGTAGGCCACGCAAACATCCAGTTCATCCTCCCCCACCGCCCCCAGGACCAAAATGGGAGCGGTGATCCCGCCCCTGCGCAGGCGCACCGCTTCCTCCGGCAGGGCGGTGGCCAGCCAGTTGGTGCCGTGTTCGATCATGGTGTAGGCGGTCTCCAGGGCACCGTGCCCGTAGCCATTGGCCTTGACCACAGCCATAAGCTCGCACCCGGGGCCGATGAGCCTACGGAACTGCTGCACATTATGCGCGATATTCTCCAAGCTAACCTCAGCCCACACCTGTCTGGTGAGCTTGCTCATGGACAAACCACTCCGTCCTACTGCAGAATCTCCTGGATGAAGTTCAGGCAGTCGCCGGCCTTCAGTCCCCTTTGGCCCTTGGCTCCCGCCAGATCGCCGGCCCGGCCGTGCACATAGGCCGCCAGCGCCCCCGCCTGCAGGGGCGCCAGGCCCTGGCCCAGGAGGGCCGCGGTGAGGCCAGTGAGGATATCCCCCGTGCCCGCGGTGGCCAGACCGTGATTGCCCGTGCTGTTAATGTATACCCGCTCTCCATCGGCTGTAACGGTGGGTGCCCCCTTCAGCACCACCACCGGGCCCCACTGCTGGGCAAAGCCGCTGGCCGCTCCCACCCGATCCGCATTGACGCTGGCCGGGTCGGAGGCGGTGAGCCGGGCCATCTCCCCTGGATGGGGAGTGATCACCCAGCGGCGCCGCTTGTCCAGGGGCACACTGCGCATAAAATCCGTGCCCAAGGCGGAAAGCCCATCGGCATCGATCACCGCGGGCCCCTCCCAGCTGCTCAAAAGGCTCTGGACCACCTTGACCACCTGGCGGCTGCGCCCCAGTCCGGGCCCGATGGCCAGGACGTCTTTACCCTTGAGCAGGCCGTGGAGCTTCTCCAGGCTGCCTTCACCTAAGGTACCTGCCTCCGTTTCCGGCACAGGCACCACAATGAGCTCATCGGGGGAAAAGCGGCTGTAGATGCCTTCTGGAACTGCTACAGTCACCATACCCCCGCCCCCCCGCAGCACCGCCTGACCGCAGAGGGCCGCGGCACCGGCATAGCCCGCGGATCCGGCCACAACCAGCGTGTGCCCGTGGGTTCCCTTGTGGGACCAGGGCTCCCGCTCAGGCAGCCAGCTCAAGGCCTCGGGGCCCACCAGCTCCCGGGCAATACCCTCGGCCTGGAGGGGAAAGCCCAGATCCACCACCACGTTCTTCCCCGCGCAGGCCCTGCCGGGGTAGAGCAGGTTGCCCAGCTTCAAAAGGCCCAGGTTGATGGTGAGGGCCGCCTTGATGGCGGTTTCCACCACTTCGCCCGTGGCGGAGTTTACCCCCGTGGGACAGTCCACAGCCACCACCGGCGCCTGCAGCTCGTTCACCAGCTCCACCAGCTCCCGCCAACCTTCCTCCAGCCCGCCGGCAAAACCCGTACCCAGGAGGGCATCGATAATCAGATCAGCAAAGGTGAGGCTCAGCTTCACCCTGTGCAGCTGACCGAAGTCCACGACGCTCAGATCCGCGCCCAGCTTCTCCAGGATGGCCAAATTAGCCCCGTTCTCTTGACTGGCCCGCTGCCGCTTGCCCACTAAGTACACCTTCACCCGGGCGCCCAGGGCCAGAAGCTGCCTGGCGGCAGCCAGCCCATCGCCGCCGTTGTTGCCGGGGCCCGCTAGGATGTGGATGCGCTTGCCCTCCAGGGGCGCAAACTCCCCCTTAAGCACCTCCACGATGCGGCTCGCGGCATTTTCCATAACCACTAAAGAAGAGAGGCCCAGCTCTGCAAAGGCCTGCTGCTCCAAGCTGCGCATTTCCGCGCCGGTTACAACCCGCATGTCTCCTCCTCCCCCAAGGCAAGTACATAGGCCGCCGCCAGCTCCTTGGTGTGGGACAGGCTCAGGCAGAAGGACCGGATGCCCTGCTCCGCGGCGAGCTGGGCCGCGGGCTCCAGCAGCCGCACCTGGGGCCTGCCCCAGGCATCCGCATAGATCTCCACCGCGGCAAAGGGAACACCCTGGAGAAAGCCGCGGCCCAGGGCTTTCATCACCGCTTCCTTGGCGGCAAAGCGGGCCGCCCAGGATTCTACGCCCTTGCCCTGCAGCTCCGCCCGCTCCCGCGGTGTGTAGATGCGCTCCCGCAGGCCCGGCCTGGTCAGGGCCCTGGCGATGCGCTTCACCTCAATCAGGTCTATCCCGCAGCCCTTAACCGGCACGGCGGCCACCCTGCTCCGCTTCGATGGCCTGGACCACAGGCTCCAGTGCCGCCTGGAGCAGCTGGGCATCGGGGTGTTCACCGAGGATCCTGATCACCGGTTCGGTGCCGGAAGCCCGGACAAAGAGGCGGCCCACCGGTGCCAGCTCCTCCTGGGCCCGGCGGATGGCAGCCTGAATGCGGGCATTTTCCTCCCAGCCGTTTTTGCTCTCCACATGGATATTCACCAGCTGCTGGGGGAAGATCTCCATGCACCTGGCCAGCTCCGCCAGGGGTTTACCCTGGATCTGCCTGTTCTCCAGGAGCTTGAGGGCTGTGAGCATGCCATCTCCGGTGGTGGAATGCTCCAGGAAAATGACGTGTCCCGACTGCTCGCCGCCCAGGACGCAGCCGGCCTCCAGCATGGTTTCCAGCACGAAGCGGTCCCCGGGTTTGGCATAGAGCACATCGCCGCCGCCGGCCAAAAAGGCCTGCCGCAGCCCGCCGTTGGAATAGGCGGTGGCCACCACCTTGCGGGCAGGGAGGCGGTCCTGCTTGAGCAGGTGCAGGCCCATGATGGCCAGGATCTGGTCGCCGTCGATGAAACCGCCCTGTTCGTCCACGACCAAGAGGCGATCGCCATCGCCGTCAAAGGCAAAGCCCAAATCTGCCCCAACTTCCCTGGTCAGGGTCTGGATCTTTTCGGGATATGTAGAACCGCACAGATGATTGATATTAGTCCCGTTGGGCTGGTTGCAGAAGGCGCTAACCTTTGCCCCGAAGCTTCTAAACAGCTCCGCTGCGTAGGCGGAAGTTGCCCCATTGGCGCAGTCCAGGGCGATATGCACACCCCGCAGATCCAGAGAGACCTGTTCTTTCAAGTTTGCTACGTACAGGCCCGCACTCTCCGGCTTGGGGATAACCTTTCCCACAGCCGCGGCGATGGGCCGGGGGCCGCTGTCCTCATGGATGAGTTCCTCGATGCGGGCTTCCACCTCTTCAGAGAGCTTATAACCATCGGGCCCGAAAACCTTGATCCCGTTGTCCTCCAGGGGATTGTGGGAAGCGGAAATCATGATTCCCCCCGCACAGTCCAGGGCCTTAGCCAAAAAAGCCACCCCGGGGGTGGGTATCACACCAACCAAGAAGGCATCAAGCCCCGTGGAGGCTACGCCCGCCACCACCGCGCTTTCCAGCATTTGACCGGAAAGGCGCGTGTCGCGGCCCACCACAATGGGCTTGGTGGACTGCTCCCCGAGGACCAGGGCCGCCG
This sequence comes from Candidatus Darwinibacter acetoxidans, assembly GCF_041936445.1. Classification (NCBI taxonomy): domain Bacteria; kingdom Bacillati; phylum Bacillota; class Clostridia; order Candidatus Darwinibacteriales; family Candidatus Darwinibacteriaceae; genus Candidatus Darwinibacter; species Candidatus Darwinibacter acetoxidans. The sequence goes on from NZ_JBHGXH010000298.1 coordinate 38,109, forward strand.
CCCGCCCGATGCGCAGCGCCAGCTCCGGTGTGAGTTCACGGTTGGCCACGCCGCGCACTCCGTCTGTGCCAAAATACTTGCCCATGCTCATTCCTCCTCAACTTCTGCTGGCTCAGCTTGTTCCAGTTCCACGGTGATCCTGGGCGGTTCGATCTCCAGCCCGGAGAGGCCGCGCCCCTGGGCATCCAGGGCCCTCACAGGGAAGGAGCTGCCCGGCTCCATTTCGGCTCCCATCTGCACATAGGCCACCACATGATTCACCTGCTCCAGGGTGCTGCGGGCGCCCCGCAGCGTTACCACCGCCGGCTGGGGCCTCAGCCGGGCTTCCGGCTGCGCCCGCTCCACGCTTAGCAGGGCCAGGGTGACTGGAAACACCGCTTCCTCCAGCTCTTCAGTATAAACACTCACCCAGCTGGGTGTGACCCCCACGATCTGAATCCCCAGGGGGCCGGTGACTTCCACATTATACGTTTCGGTGCCCGCCTGCGCTCCTGCGAGGTCGATCACAGCGGAAAGGGAACTTTCTCCCCTGTTCAGGAGGGGAGAAAGCCCGCGAATGCGCACTTTAACAGGTTCAGGGGATTCCAAAAGCACCAGGTCAGCCGGGAGGTTCTGCACCTCCACGGGCAGGGTGACGGTGCGCTCCGCTTCCCCCAGGGAGCCGTCCCCCGCAGCCAACAGCCACAAAATGACAGCAAGGAGTAGGGAAAACAGCCGCCAGTACACCTCCGGCCTGGTGACCAGGGCCCACAGTCTGCGCGCCACCCTCATGACAGCTCACCTCCCTGGAGGTGGAAGGCCAGCTGTTCCCTGAGGCGGCTCTCGGTTAGATAGCGGCGCAGGGAGCCCCCGACGGCCAAGGAAATCACGCCCGTTTCTTCCGAGACCACCACAACCACCGCATCGGTCTGCTCAGACAGGCCCACGGCAGCCCTATGCCGCGTACCCAAACCCCCGCTCAATCTGGCATCTGTCAGGGGGAACACGCAGGCCGCGCTCACGATCCGGCCGCCGGCGATGATCACTCCCCCGTCGTGGAGGGGAACGCCAGGTTCGAAAATGTTCAGGAGGAGCTCGCTGCTGACCAGGGCATCGAGCCGCACACCGGCTTCTATGTACTCATCCAGGCCGGTCTTGCGCTGAAAGGCGATGAGCGCCCCCACCCTGCGGGCACTGAGCTGGGCCGCCGCCCGGCAGACCGCCTCCAGGTCCATGGCTTCCCGCGCCGCACCCCGGCCCAAGGGCCAGTTGAACAGCTGCCCCCGGCCGATCTGCTCCAGACCGCGCCTGAGCTCCGGGTAGAAGACAACGGGCAGGGCCACCAAGACCAGCGTGGTGGTTTGATCCAAAAGCCAGCTCACAGTCCGCAGGCTTAGCGCACGAGCCACTACACTGCTGGCAAAAACCACCGCCAGCCCCTTCACCAGTGTAGTGGCTCGTGTCCCTTGAATCGAACGGATCACCCGGTAAACCACATAAGCCACGATCAAAATGTCAATGGCATCCCGCAGCGAGAAAATCACCGAGTGTTCCCCCTTAAGGCAGCCTACCGCGCGGCCATAACCCTTTCTGCCGCCTCGGTAGCCTGACCGTACTTCTTCAGTTCAATTTCCAGCACCGCCAGGGCGGTGAGCACATCCAGGGGTGTGGCGTAACCCATGTGCCCCACCCTGAAGACCCGGCCGGCGTGGATGCCCTGCCCTCCGGCGAACTCCACACCGTATTTTTCCCGCACGCGCTGGCGGAAGCTATCCGCTTCTGGGAACTTAATCGCAGTGAGGGTGGGGGAAGCATCTTCATCCCTGACCAAAAGCTCCAGCCCCAAGGCCCGGGCTCCAGCCCTGGTCATATCCCGCATCAGGAGATGGCGGGCGTAGACGTTCTCCAGCCCCTCTTCTTCCATCATTCTTAAGGCTTCCTCTAAGGCAAAGACAATATGAATGTTGGGAGTGAAGGGCGTTTCGCCCTTGGCCAGGAACTGCTCGTATTTACGGAGATCGAAATAATACCTGCTGGCCTCGGACTTTTCCACATAGGCCCGGGCCCGCTCCGACAGTGCGATAAAAGCAGCTCCCGGAGGCATCATCAGGCATTTCTGGGAAGCGCTGACCACCACATCCAGCCCCCGGGCATCCATCTCACAGGGGGTGCCCCCCAGGGCGCTCACCGCATCCACCACCAGCAGAGCCTGGTGATCCCCCCGAGCCCGGGAGACCCCTTCCACATCGTTGAGCACCGCGGTGGAGGATTCATTATGCACCATAAAGATCAGTTCGATTTCCGGATGGCTGGCCAAAAAATCAGCCACCTGGTCCGGATCTACACCCCGGTCCCAGGGAAATTCCAGAACATGCACCTCGGCCTTGTAGGCGGTACACAGCTCCATCCAGCGTTTGCCGAAAAATCCGCCCACCAGACAGAGTACCGGCGTACCCGGGGAAACCAGGTTGCTCACCGCTGTTTCCATGCCGGCGGTCCCCGATCCGGTGATCATGTAAATGGGGTTCTTGGTGCCAAAGAGCGGCTGCAGGCGTGACAGGACATCCGGGAACTTCTCGTGGAAAACGGCTCCCCGGTGGTTCACCACCGGCCTGGCCATCTGCAGCGAGACAGCGCTGGGCACAGGTACGGGCCCTGGAATGCGCAGTTCAGGCTTGAAACGGTACATCACTGAGTCCTCCTTGTGCTGTTCTTGTTGTCAACCTACATTAAGCGCTTTAAGCGCTTAACAATGGCCATGATCTCCTGACGCCCGCTCAGCGCGCCAAAGTCCTCCACGATGACGCCCTGCTTTTCCATATGGCTCATGAGCACACGCAGCGCCTTGGTGGAACCGAAAAGGCCGGGCAGGATAAATGCACAGCCCCGCTTGCCTTCCAGGCGGGTAGCCCGCTTGATCAAATTATCCATTTCCACAGGAATCTGCGGTTTCCACCAGCCCTTGTACCCGCAGACGATGCACACCAGCCCGTAAGGCGCCGTGCTCACCGGCGCGGTGCCGGCACTGGCGGGAGAAACCAAATCCACCCTGACATTCTCCTTCGCCAGGGACTCCTGGAGCACTTCTACAGATTTCTGGGTCTTCGGATCGTCTGCGTGCATAATCAGAACGCGCACGGTTCTAGCCCCCCATTTCCTGTCCTTCTTCTGCCTACTTCTCCAAAAATACTTCAGATCCTGTTAACACCCGCTGTGTTCGTAGGCGTAGGCAGAGGAAGAGATGGTATCGCCCATGCCCACTGTGCTCACGGGATCGGGCACCACATGGGCCGGGATGATCAACACGGCATGGTCAGCCAACTCCAAGATGCCCTCCTCCAGGAAGTTCTGGGGAACCTGGACTCCCCGCCGCCGCATTTCTTCGGCAAACATTTCCAGCTGCCGGAAACCGATGCTGGAAAGGGGAATCTCCCCTGCCTCGGCCAGCCGTTCCTGGAGCACATAACCACCATACTTGGCCTTCATGGCGTTGACAGACGAAGCATAGAGGCAGGACTGGCGCACATGCTCCCAGGACACATCATAGGGCTTCTTGAGCAGGACCACATAGTAGCCTAGATTGTGCAGCTGGATCCGGGAAAAGCCCAGCTCCTCCATGAGCCGCAGGGTGCCGTCGTAGAGGGTGTAGGAGCACTCATTGCTGTCAATGGCCTCCCGTTCGTGCTCGTAGCCGAAGGCCCGCAACACGCGCTTGATCTCGTTTTCGTTTATGCCGAAGGAGTGCATCTCACCTGCAACGGCTTTCAGCATGGTCTTTTCCGCCTCCTCCGCGGTCATGGGGACGTATTCAAAATGGAGGCGCAGCTTGGGATTGTGGGCCTTCAGCTTGCGCACGCTGCCCATGGCCGACTCCAGGTAGGCGGCGAGCTCCTTTTCTTCCGTAGGCGCGTAGTGGTAGCCCGCCAAAAAGGCCACGTCCACTGTCCGGCCCAGTTCAGGCAGGAGTTCCTCGATTTGCGGATCAAAGGCCATTTTCACACCCGCCGGCCTGGTGGCAAGGATCACCCGGTTGGCCCTGGGAGTCACGATCACATGTCCACCCAGCTCAAAGCGTTCATCCTTGGCGTATTCAAAAATCCAGTTCTCCTTGATCTGATCCTGGGGACGCACCGCCTCCTGCACATTGACAATGGCCAGCTGCCCATCGCGCACCACCGGCACATCCACCTCGGGGAAGAACATGGAAGCCTGCTTCTTGGAGAGCAAGGAGGTGTACACCAGGGAATGGGCACCGAGTGCCGCCATCTGATTGGCGATGATGCCAGCTTGTCCACCCATGCTTTCCACCCGCTCCGGGAAGACCTCCTCCAACCAGCTGAGCATATCCAGATCCCGGAGGACGATGTGCACAGATTTGCCTTCCTGCAGCGCCTGCATTAAGACGGCGAGAAACTCGTTCCCGTTGTGTACAGCCGGTATCTCCTCCCCCAAGAGCCTCTCCACCGCGGGGAAGTCAATGCGGGGATGGGAGGCCAGGGGTTCCAGCTTCGCCTGGTCCAAGTGCACCACAACATCTACATTGGTATTAAAGGCTGCCAGCGTATGCGCGGTGATGCGCCGCTGGACAGCGGCTTTAACTCGATTCTGCCAAACTGCCTGCAACGACTCTACCTCCTGTTGTTCATTCTACTAACCTATACTAACACATCAGATCCGCCGAGACAATTGCGCCCCCGCCCTAAGGCTGTTCCTGGAAGTAGCGGTACAGCCCGGCGAAGATCGCCTCTGCCACCTTCTTTTGATAAACCGGATCGGCCAAGAGCTCCGCTTCCCGGGGATTGGACAAAAATCCCACCTCAACCAAGGCTGCGGGCATGGAAGTATCCCTCAGCACCCGGTAGTTGCCGGCCTTGGCAGTTCGGGTGTTGGGTCCCAGGCGCCGGACCAGTTCCCCCTGGATGGCCCGGGCCAGGGCAGCGCTTGCTTCCTGGTTTTCGTAATAAAAGGTCTGGGCACCAGACCACACCGGCGAAGGGAAGTAATTGGCATGAATGGATAGGTATAAATCCGCCTGGGCCTCTTCGGCAATGCGCACCCGGCGCTCCAAATCCTGCCGTTTGCGGTTGAGCAGCTGCATTTCGCTGGAGTCGGCCAGGTCGTAGTCGCCATGGCGCACCATGATTACAAAAACCGCGGCCCGGCTGAGCAGCCTCTCCAGCTCCCGGGCGATGGCCAGGGTGATGTCCTTTTCCAAAACTCCCCCGGGGCCCACCGCCCCCGGGTCGATGCCCCCGTGTCCCGCATCCAGCACGATGGTGCGGCCGGAGATGCCCCCTCCTGCGCCTGTGGCCGCGGGCACCGCCCAAAGGCCCCCGGTTCCCAAGTAAATGCCGAGAGTCAAGCAGCCCAACACCCACCAGGCCAGATGCTGGGCGCGCAAAAACCACACGCGCATAAAAACACCTCCACACCCAAAGCTATTCAGGCGTGGGGCTGTTTACAACACCGCAGGACCCGAAAGCCCCCCTTTCTCTCCACAGTGGTGCACTCACCGGCCAGTTCCGCCAAGTAGGCCTGGAGGCTTTTGGCCCCCTGCTTGGTGCGGATGACAACGAGCAGACAGCCCCCCGGCCGCAGGGCGCTATAGGCCTCCGCGAGCAGCGGATAGACCACCTTTTTCCCCGCCCGGATGGGCGGGTTGGAAAGCACCCAGTCAAAGGTGAGGCCCGTAAGGGCCGCCAGGCCGTCCGAGGCGAAGACCTGGGCGTTTTTGATGCCGTTGGCGGCCAGGTTGCGCCTGGCCAGCTCCACAGCTCGCTCATTTACATCAACCATGTACACCTGTCCGGTAGGGCCCACCAGCTCCGCGGCCACCATACCGATGGGGCCGTAACCGCAGCCCAGGTCCAAGACCACATCGCCGGGCGCGAGTTCCAGGCAGTCGATGAGCAAGCGGGTGCCTGGATCCACCTCTGCCCTGGAGAAAACCCCGGCGTCGGTCTGAAAACGATAGGTCCGGCCCCGCAGCTCTGCTGTGAACTCCAGGGGCCGGTGCTCCGCTCCGGGTTTGGCGGTGAAATAGTGATCAGTCATGCTCCTCACCCAGGGAGGCCAACACCAGCTCCAGGTGCTCCGTGATCTCCGCCACGGCCTCTTCCGGAGCACTGGCCAGAGCCTCCTCCAGAAGTTCCCGGGCCTCCTCCAGCCGGCCCACCAGGTAATAGCCGTAGCCTAAGGTGTCCAAATAGATGGCCTTCCGGTCCAATTCCACGGCCCGCTCCGCCATCTCCAGGGCCCTGCTGATATTCACTTCCTTAAGTAAATAATGGTAGGCCAAATTGTTCAAGGCCAGGGGATTGTCGGGCTGGCGCATCAGAACCTGCTGGTAGTTCTCCACAGCCCCCAGGTAATTGTCCAGGCGGTCATAGACAAAGGCCTGGTACAGATAGGCCTGCCAGGATTGGGGCGCCAGCTGCGCCAGGGTCTGGGCTGCCTGAAGGGCGGCGGCCCAATCCCCTTCTTCGTAGCGCTCCAGGAAGGCATCGTGGAACTCCCGCAGCTCCTCCAGCCGCTCAAAGGGACTGTCCTGCCACTGGGCACCCCAGGACCAGCCGGTGAAGTCTGTGTGCACCTCCCCCAAGGCTTCATGCACCGTCAGGCGGGTGGGCACCCAGCCCTGCTCGGTGAGTTCCAGCTGGAGCGTGGCCTTCTCCCTGGCAAAGAGCAGTTCCAGTTCCACCCAGGTGATCTTGTCCGGCTCTACCGCATCGAGGATAAAACTCACCACAGAAACCAGGGTTTTCTTACCCTGGCGGATGAGGAAAGGCAGCCCGCTCTGCTCATGGACATACAGCCACAGCTCGGGATCTGCCTCGGATATGTAGCGCTTCACCTTAACGCCGGCCACCAGGTCTACGCCGGAAAACTTGCGCGGCGCGCGGAGGTAGTCGGCAAAGGCAAAGAGGTAGTTGGTGAAATCCTCGAAAAGCCAGTACCGCTCGTAGCTGAACTGAACGTCGTTGCCCGCTTGGACTTCCAGAAAACCCGCGTGGCTGGTGATGATCACCGGCCCTTCCTGGGAGAAGTACTGCACCTGGAAGCTGTGGGGGTAGACAAAACGGAGCAGTCCATCCATGAGCAGGACTTCTTCAGCCTCCCGGATCAGCTGGGAGACCACATGGACACTGCCCGCGCCGTGCTCAAGCCCGTCCCCACCTTGGGCAGCGCCAACCCGCCCTTCCTGGGCGAGCAGGAGTAAGAGTATGGTGATCAGCAGTGCTGATTTGTGCTTCCTCAGGGTCAATTGCCGGTCTCTCCCCTCAACCCTTCAACAATGGCCACTCCCGCGCTGGCGCCGATGCGGTTGGCTCCCGCCTCCAGCATGGCCACTGCTGTTTCGTAGTCGCGCACGCCGCCGGAAGCCTTCACACCGAACTCTTCACCAACCACTCGGCGCATGAGCTTGATGTCCTCCACCGTGGCGCCGCCGGGCCCGAAGCCGGTTGAAGTTTTAACGAAATCGGCGCAGGCCATCTTGGTCAAAATGCAGCCCTTGACGATCTGCTCCTTGGTCAAATAGCCCGTTTCCAGGATCACTTTGAGCACCAATCCCGGAACGGCATCCCGCACCGCCTTGATATCCGAATAAACCTGCGCGTAATCGCCCTCCAGCAGGCTGCCGATATTGAGCACCATATCGATCTCCTCTGCGCCCGCGGCCGCGGCATCCCTGGCTTCCAGGACCTTAGTCAGTGTGGTATTGGCCCCCAGGGGGAAGCCCACCACAGTGCACACCTTGACCGCGCTGCCCTTGAGCAGCCGGGCCGCGTAGGCCACATGCACTGGATGGACGCACACGGAAGCAAAACCGTACTGGCGCGCCTCCGCGCAGAGCCTCTCGATCTCCATCCTCGCCGCGGTGGGCTTGAGCAGGGTGTGGTCAATAAAGCTGGCCAGGGGGCGGTCCTGATCTGCAGCCGCTCCCTGCCCGGCGCGGGGCCTCACGGGCACCACCAGGCGGATGCCCTGCTGAGCCAGGGCCAGGTTGATCTGCTCCTTCTGTTCTTCCAGCCACTTCTGATCCATGCTGACCATCCTTTCTTACGAGCTGGCTACCCAGCTTTTCGCGCTCTGTACCGCCTTGGCCCAGCCTTCCAGCAGCTGCAGCCGCACCTCCGCCCCGATCTGCGGCTCGTAGGTGCGGTCCTCCCTCCACAGGCGGCGGATTTCCTCTTGGTCGTCCCAAAAGCCCACCGCCAGGCCGGCTAGATAAGCTGCTCCCAGGGCCGTGGTTTCAAAGATCTGGGGCCTCTGCACCCTGGTCTGGGTGATATCCGCCAAGAACTGGCAGATGAAGTTGTTCACCGAGGCGCCGCCATCCACCTTCAGCTCGGTGAGGGGAATGGCCGAATCCTCCACCATGGCATCCACCACTTCTTTGGTCTGGTAGACGATGGCCTCCAACGCCGCCCTGACCAGATGGGCCTTACCTGCTCCCCTGGTGATACCCATGATCATCCCCCGCACATAGGGGTTCCAGTGGGGCGCGCCCAGGCCCACAAAGCTGGGGACGAAATAGAGGCCGTTGGTATCGGGCACCGAGAGGGCCAGCCCCTCCGTTTCCGCCGCGCTTTTGATGATGCCCAGCCCATCACGGAGCCACTGCACCGCGGCGCCGGCCACAAAAACGCTGCCCTCTAAGGCGTACTCCACCCGGCCGTCCACGCCCCAGGCCACGGTGGTGAGCAGGCCGTTTTTGGAGCTGATCAGCGACTCCCCGGTGTTCATCAGGATGAACGCCCCGGTGCCGAAGGTGGCCTTGACCATACCCGGATCGTAGCAGGCCTGTCCGAACAGGGCCGCCTGCTGATCGCCCGCGGCACCGGAGATGGGGATCCCCGCGGGCAGAACGCCCAGATCCGCGGTATGGCCGTACACTTCGCTGCTGGAGCGCACTTCGGGAAGCACATCCTCCGGTATATCCAAGATCTTAAGAAGCTCCGGATCCCACTTCAGCTCCTTTAGGTTGAAAAGCAGCGTCCGGGAAGCATTGGTGTAATCTGTGCAGTGCACCTTGCCCCCAGTGAGCTTGTAGATCAGCCAGGAGTCGATGGTGCCGAAGGCCAGGCTCCCCTGGCGGGCCCTCTGCTTCAGCTCAGGGTAATAATCAAAGATCCATTTCAATTTGGTCCCGGAAAAATAGGCGTCCAGCACCAAGCCTGTCTTTTCCTGGAAAGTGGGTTCCAGCCCCCGGCTGCGCAGCTCATCGCAGATGCCCGCGGTCCGGCGGCACTGCCAGACGATGGCCCTGGTCACGGGCTCCCCGGTGCGGCGGTCCCAGAGCACCACCGTTTCCCTCTGATTAGTCACACCGATGGCTGCCACCTGGTGGGGTTTGACGTTGGTCTCGGCAAAGATCCTCCCCAGCAGGGTCATAGTCCCATTCCAGATCTCCTGGGCATCGTGCTCCACCCAGCCGGGCTTGGGATAATGCTGGGTGAATTCTTCATAGACCTTGCCCACCATCTCCGAGTTCCGGTTAAACAGGGTCACAGTGGTTCCAGTGGTTCCTTGGTCGATGGCCAGCACGAACTGTTCCAAAGGGATCACTCCTCCTTCTGCTCTGTGCAGAATTCTGCAGAACGAGGTTTATTTCCTTCCCAGAACGCCCCTTTCCGTGGCCAAGAAATCCACGGGCCGGTCCCAGGGATCCGGCTGGAAATCCCGGAGGAAGGAGCTGTACACAAGGCCCACCGTGGGGGCGGAGCTTGCGGCCAGCAGGCGGTCGTAGTAGCCCCCTCCATAGCCAATGCGAAAACCGGCGCGCGTAAAGGCTAAGCCGGGCACGATGATCAAATCCAGCTCCGCCGGGGAAAGGGTTGGCGCGCCAGGCACGGGCTCCAAGATGCCGAAGACCGCGGGCACCAGGTTTTCCCTACCGGTATAAAGCGTGGGCACCAGGCCCCGGGGTTCCCGGCGCACCACCGGAACGTAGATCTCCCGCCCCAGCTGCTCCAGATGGGCAACAATGCCCCAGGTATCCACTTCCCAACCGATGGAAAGGTAGGTCATGATCCGCCGCGCCCCCTGGTAAGCAGGGAGCTCCGCCAGGAACCGGCGGATCTGGGCATCCCACACCGCCCGCCTTTCTGGGGGGACCTCAGCCCTTTCCGCCTTCAGCTGCCGGCGCAGCTCAGCTTTAGCCATGGGACTGCACCGGCCTTAGGATGGAAACGCTGGAGCGCTCCCAATCTAACATCTCAGCGAGGGCGCTCTGCACGTCTCGGGCTGTAACCTCTGCCAGCACCTCCAGGTAGCTGTAGTAGGGGGTCCCTTCAAAGTACTGGGCGGTGAGGCGGTTGGCCGTGTATTCGAAGGAGTCCAGGGCACCCAGGAACAGGCCGTAAAAGCCCTTTTTCAAGCGCTCCACTTCCCCTTCTTCTACCCCACCAGCCTTGAGGCCATCGATGATCTGGACCAGCCGCCCATGGAGGGCCTGGGGATCATCGGTCTCGGAACTGATCAGCGAATGGGCGAAGCGGGGATGCCCCCGGAAGCTGGCGGAAAAGGAGTCATCCACCAAACCCTCCCCGTAGAGCTGGGCATAGGCCTGGGAGCTGCGGCCGGAGAGCAGTCTAAGCCCCAGGGTCATGGCAATCTGCATGCGCAAAAGCTCCTGCCCCCGCCAGAGGGGATCGTGCTTGAAGCCCAGCATGTAGCGGGGTCGGGAGATGGGCAGCTGTGTTTCCGCCCAGGGCTTGACTATGCCGGAAGGCTCCGCAGGGTCCACCCGCAGCACCGCTTGGCCGTTCCCCCCAGCTGGACAGCTGGAGCGCACAAGCTCAAGGACAGCCTGGGGCTCCACATCGCCCACCACCACTAGGGCCATGTTGCCCGGCTGGTAAAAGGTGTCGTAGCAGAGCTGCAGCTCCGCCAGGGTGATGCTGCGCACCGACTCCACCGTCCCGCCAATATCCAGGCGCACCGGGTTTTCATGGTAGAGGTTCTCCAGGAGGGTGGCGACTATTCTGTGCTCGGGATAATCCGCGTACATGCGCAGTTCCTGCTCGATAATACCCCTCTCCTTCTCCACGTTCTCCTCCGTGAGATGGGGGGTGTGCACGAACTCCAGAAGGTAAGCCAGGCTCTCCCGCCAGTGATCAATGGTGGTGAAGAAGTAGCTGGTCTGGTTGTAGCTGGTGAAGGCGTTCACCGAGGCCCCCCAGGCGGCAAAGCGGTCAAAGACGCTGCCCTCTTCCTCCTCAAACAGCTTATGCTCGAGGAAATGGGCTATGCCCGGCGGAACCTCAACCGCCCCCCTTCCCGGAAGCTCAAACTTAGAATCTAAAGAGCCATAGTGCACCGATAAAATGCCAAAGGTTCGCAAGAACTGCCTCTTGGGCAGCACCATCACCTGTAAGCCGTTGGCTAGACGCTCCTGGAAGAGTGTTTCGCCGCCTGGCAGCTTAATCTGTTCCATGGCCTGCTCCTTTCTGCGGGGAAGGACGGAGGATGTAGGTGGTGTCCAGCTGCAGATGCCCCATGGCCCGGACCACACTATCCAGGGTCACGGCCTCAATGGCCTCCACCACCTCTTCGATGCTGCGCAGCTCCTCATGGACGATCCCGATGAGATTGCGGTCCACGAGGCTGGAGGGGTTATCCTGCATGCTGCGCATGGAACTGATCAGACCCCGCTTGGTCTGCTCCAGTTCCTGGGCGCTGATCCGCCCCTCCTGGACATCCCGGACCTGCCTTTGGATAATCTCCACAGCCTGCTCCTTCTGCTCGCCGCTGATGCCCGCGGTGATGGTCAAAAGGCCCTTACTCCCCTCCAGGCTGGAACTTACATAGTAGGCCAGGCTCGCCTTCTCCCGCACGTTGATGAACAGCTTCGAGTGGGCAAAACCGCCCAAAAGGCCGTTGCCCACCAGGAGGGAGTAGTAGTCCCCATCTGGGTAGGTGAGCTTGGTGCGGTAGCCCATAACCAAAACCGCCTGCTGCACATCCATGTTTTCCTCGAAGTACCGGGGCTGCTCCACCTCCACCCGCTGCGGGGGCTGGAGTTTTTGCTGGCCGTCCCGGCCCTGGATCAGCCCGGCGAGGATCTCCGCGGCCTTTTTCGCCTGGGACCCCACCACAAAAATGTCCAGGGGATAGCCGGCTAGAAGCTTCTGGTAGTGGGCGTACACTTCCCCGGCCGTTAAGGAGCGGACCGTGTCGGCATCACCGTACTTGTAGATCCCGAAGGGTTCCTGGGCGCACATGAGGGCGGTGCAGCGCACCAGGGCATAGGTGCGTTTGTCGTTGATCAGCCCCTCCAGTTCCTGCACCAGGTTGTGCCTTTCCTGCTGGAAATAGGGCTCAAAGAAGCCTCCTTCGCCGTAGGGGCGGGAAGCGATCTCCCAAAACGTCTCCAGGCTGCGCCGCAGAAGCTTCTGCCCCTGGGGCAGGAACTGGGGATCCACCATCTGGAAGTGGAACTCCAGAATTTGCCGCTCACCGATCTTCAAAACGTCGGATCCGAAGTCGGCGGCGTACAGATCCTCAAGCTCCCGGGCGATATCCCCGGTGGTGGGAAACCTCTGGGAACCCCGGCGCAGCAGCAGGGGTACCAGGGCGGTTTGCGCCGCTTCCCTGGGCTGGAGATCCTGCTGGATAAATACTTTACAGGTGAGCGTTTTGAACTTATCCGTGGGGCAGAGATAAAGCCTTACACCCGGGCCCATCTCCTGCTGCGTGAAATTCATCTCAGTTCCTCCTCCAGGAGATCCTCTTCAAGATCAGTAGTTTCCCCAAAAACCCCAACCTTACCAGCGGGCAGGCCGTGGAGGCAGTAAGACCTCTCACTGCACAGCGCGCACTTGGCCGCCGGGGGGAAGGCCTCCGCCCCGATTTCCGCTCCATCAATAATGCGCTGGCAGGTGTCCACCAGCCACGCCTCGGTCTGATCTGCATCCAAAAGCTCCGGTTCCAGATCATACAGGCTGTTGGGGATGAGGAAGTAAGCCTGGGCTTTCACCGCGGGCAGGCGAAACTCCCGGGCCGTGGCCCAGGCATAGAGGCGCAGCTGCACCCGGTAAGCATCTCCCACCTTGGGCACCTCGCCCGGCTCAATCCAGTTGGTCTTAAAGTCCACAACTTCCACGCCCTCTTCGCCCACATAGACCTGGTCCACCAAGCCGTTAATGAGGAAGCTGCCCGCGGGGATGAAGAAATTGTGCTCTTTGTACAGCCTCCCAGGGGCCCCCGCCTGCACCCGCTGGAAGAACGGGCTGGCCAGATAAGGCTGGATGATTTCCTCCAGCTGCGCCTGCTGGCGGCTGGTCAGTGTAACCCCCTCCACCGCGGCTGCATCCTGCACCAGCCTGCTCAGCTCCTTGGGATCTTTAATCTGTTCCACCACCCGGTGGACGATGGTGCCCCGCTGCGTGGCGCTTAAGCTGCCCTGGGTTGGGGCGGCGCTTTGGGCCCTTCCCCGCTCAGGCAGGCCCAAAATGTGGCGCAGGTAGTAATAGCGGGGGCAGAGGTCGTAGTTCATGAGGGCGGTTACGGAAAAGGGCACCTGAACGTACTGGGGAGCAAGGGGCGCGTATTCAGGCAGCTCCAGGCGGGCCGGCTCGCCTTGGGGCGGCCCCTCCTGCAGGGGTGGAAGCTCGCCGGGTATGATCTGGTAGCAGTCCTGGTCAATGTGGGGCTGATGCTCCTGAAACCAGCTCCACCAGCTGTCTTTGCCCGCCTTGCCCGTCCGGGCGCACCAGAAAAACTCCTCCTGCGCCCTGGTGACGGCCACATAGAGCAGGCGCTTGGCCTCGCTGGCCTCTTCCGCCCTGTCCAGCCCCCTGGCCAGCTCGTAGTCTGCCATTTCCCGGTAGACCAGGCCGAACTCGGGATGGTAGAGCACCTTGCCGCCCTGGGTGCGCACGGCCCCCGCGTTGGTGTCCGCCAGGAAGACCACGGGGAACTCCAGGCCCTTGGCGTTGTGGATGGTGCGCAGGATGACCACATCGGCATGCTCCGCATCGAGCTGGGCCTCGCCCTCCTTGTGGGCTTCCCTGGCCAGAAGGCGCAGGTACCGCACCTGCTCCGGAACCGTGTACACATCCCGGGCAAACAGGTCCCAGCTCTGCTCCAGGAGCTTTTCGATGTTGGCCACCTTCTGGGGGCCGAAGGGCAGCCGCCAGGTCTTTTCCACGTAGCCCGTGCGCCGGAGCAGCTCGCCGATGACCACGGGGGCAGGTTGATGCTTGGCCAGAAGCTGCAGCGCGCTGTAGTCTTCTTCTGCCCTGGCCAGGGCCTCCTGCTCCTTGGGGGTGAGCCTGTCCAGCTCTCCCCTGCGCAGCCAGTAGAGGCCCTCATCGGAAAGGAGGTAAAAGGGGGAGCGGAGCACCGCCATTTTGGCCACTTCATCTCCGCTATCCTCCAGCCAGCGGAAGTAGTGCAGCACATCCTGGATTTCCTGCTTGGCATAAAAACCCCGCCCGCTTAAATTCACATAGGGAATGCCCGCTTTTTTGAGGGCCTGCTCGTAGATGTACATGCTGGTTGTGGCCCGAAAGAGGATGGAAATATCCTCGTATTTATACCTTCCGCCCTCCACCAGCTCCCGGATCTGCAAGGCGATCTGCTCCGCCTCCGCGGCCCGGGCCTCGTCCGCGGACAAGGCCTCCGCCGGGGTAAGCAGGATGCTCACGCAGGGCCGGCCGGCTGCGGGTTTATCCGCCTCGCTGGGCTCAAAGCCAATGGGTTCCCCCGCGAGCAGCCGGTGGAAGAACTGATTGCAGAACTTGATCAGCTCCGGCCTGGAGCGGAAATTGGTCTCCAGGAAGATGCCCTTGCCCGTTTCGGCAACTTCCCGCTGGGTCTGGACAAACACCCCCACCTCCGCGCCGCGGAAGCGGTAAATGGACTGTTTGGGGTCGCCCACCACAAACAGCACCGCACCCTGCGCGGTAAAGGCGTCCACGATCCGCTTCTGGAGGGGGTTGGTGTCCTGGAATTCATCCACCATGATGTGCTTGAAAGGGTAATCCGCCACCACCTGGGGATCCTCCAGGAGCTGACAGGTTAGGCGCTCTAGATCGCCAAAATCCACCAGGCCCCCCAGGCGTTTGCGCTCCGAGTAGAGCCCGTGCACGCGCTGGAGCACCTCGCCCAGATAGGTGAGGATGACCCTCCCCCGCCCTTCCGTGATGATCTGCTGGGCCGAGGCGATGAGCACCTTGAGAGCCGCGGTGTGCTCCGCCAGCTTCCCCCGGATGCCGCCCACCAGCTTCTGCAAAATCTCCAAAGCCTCCAAGCGGAGATCCGCATCCCCCAGGCGCAGAAGCTCCCGCAGGTAGGGCCATTCCTCGGCCAGCTGTTCCAGGACTTCCCCCTGACGGGGGGTGCTGGGCGTCAAACGAAGCACCTGCTCCGTCCGGTGCTCCAGCTCCTGCAGGGGGAATTCCCCCAGAGGCTCCGGGAAAGACCTTTGGAAGCGCAGGTCGCCTTTGCTGAGCATCTTCTCGTAGAGGTCCAGGACCAAAGCGCTGACCTCCCCGGCGGTCCCCAGTTCAGTGGGGATTTCTGTCTCCGCCACTATCTCCTCAATCACCTCCGCCAGAAGGAGGCGGGTTTCCCACTCCTCCCCCACCCGGAACCTGGGATCCAGGCGGGCCTGGAGGGGATGCTCTTGGATAATGCGCTGGCAGAGGCTGTGGATGGTGGAGATCTGGGCCCGCTCCAAACTGGCCGCGAGCTGCGGCCTGGCCTCCCGCAGACGCTCCTTCATCTCCTGGGCTGCCTTCTTGGTGAAGGTGATCGCGGCGATCTCATCGGTGGTAAATCCTTGATCCAGGAGGTGGAGGTACCTTTCCACCAAGACCCAGGTCTTGCCCGAACCCGCGCCGGCCACCACCGCCACCGGGCGGTCGATGGTGACTATGGCTTTTCTTTGACTGTCGGTCGGCTTAAAAGCCACTGAGGCCCACCTCCTTGCGGCAGATTCCCTGGAAAGCGCAGTAGCTGCAGATGCGGGGGCTCACCGGCTCAATGGGGAAAGCCCCCTCGCAGATGGAGCTCACCAGTTCAGCCAGGATGCCCTCGAACTTGTCCAGCTGTAGGGCAAATTCCTCCGCGGACAGGATGTTCTGCCGCTGGGTCACCCCCAGCTGCTTGAGGTAATCCTCCTGGAAGATGCCCCGGGGCGCGGCGCCATCGATGGGATAGTAGGCTGCCCCCACATTGCGCCCTTGGGGCAGGAGGGTCTTGGAGGCCAGAAGGTAGGCGGCGATCTGCACATCTTCCCCCTTCAGCAGGGACTCCAGCTTGGGCGGAGAGCCGGTCTTGTAATCGTAAAGGACATAGGCGCCATCTGCATGCTGGTCAATGCGGTCGATCCGGCCCCGGAGAAGCACAGGGCCGTAGGGGCTGGGGATGGCCACGCTGTCAAACCTGCGCTCTAGGTAAGCCGGCCGAAATCCCCTCTGGACCCGCAGCAGATCTTCGCGGATAAAAGAGCGCATGGCCCGCAGCACATCAGCAGGGGCCGGGTTTCCAAGCTTAAGGTACTCCCTGTGCAAAAGCTCCTCCAAAAGGGCCTGCGCCGTTTCCACAGAGGGCAGGGGGCCCGTTAGGTGCTCCTGCCAGAAATCCTTGAGCACCTCGTGGATGATGATACCCTTGTCCCGGGCATCCGGCTCCAGGGATTCCTCTTCCAAGGCTTCTAGTTCCAGAACATAATCGCAGAAAAAGCGGTAGGGACAGTTGGCATAGTTGTTGAGCTGAGAGACGCTGAGCCCCTCCCCCAAAACCTTTTCCCGCAGAGTTCGCAGGAGCTCCCCGTCCCGCAGCTGGCCGTCGCCGAAAAAGAGGGACGGGTAGTGGATGGGATCAAAGCCCGGGGCCCGTTTCTCCTTTTCCAGCTTGGGCAGGAGCGTGGAGGGCAGGTTCAGTTTCCCTTCCCTGTCCACTTCCGGATAGTGTAAATGGAGGTACTTAGCGGAGGCTTTGAGGCGGGCAAAAAGCTCTTCCCCCTGCACCTCGGCCCGGGTTTTGGTGAGCCAGTGGGCACGGCTGTGGGGTGGGAACTGCCCTTCCACCAGCCCTCCCACATAAAGATGATCGTAGGTAAACCCCCCCAGCCGCTCGATGCTGAGCACCTGTACCCGTTCGGCAAAGACCCGCTTGGCCTGGATCTGGTAGCTGTCCAGCAGGCCCTGGAGGAGCTGGAGGAACTGCCCGGGGGATATACTCCAGCTGCAGGCCTGCAGGGTCTCGGCGATGCTCTGCAGGCCGTCCCAGGCCTTCACCAGCTCGGCCCAGCCTTCCAGGTCCGCCTCCGGCTTGACCCAAAGCTCTGGATCCAGCCTAGCCAAAAGGCCCGCCAGCCAACTGCCGTACTCAGCCAGGGGCCTGGATTTCAGTTCCGCACCGAGCTGGTCCAGGAGGGCCAAAACCCGCTGCCAGCCCTCTGCCTGCCCCAGGCGGCTGCGCCAGGCGGGCAGTCCCTTCACAGGCGGTGCCAGGCGCAGCAGGCGGTGCTCTTCCGCGGTCAGGCCAAAGGGGAAACCCCAACCCGGCGCGGTGAGCAGCTCCAGGGTCCGCTTATCCCAGCCCGCCAGCTCCCCGGCGATCAGGGTGAGCAGGGTCTTCCCCAGGGGAGTGTTGCGCAGGCTGGTCCCCGGCACCTGCCAGGGGATTTTCATTCGGTCGAAGACGGGAAGCACAATGGGCAGGTACTGATTGGGCTGGGGAAAGGCCGCGGCCAGGCTTTCCACCGCGGCGCCCTCTTCCATCTGCCTGCGCAGGGCCGCGGCCATCAGCTCCACCTCTTCCGTGGGATCCGCCGCTTTAACCACCTGGATCACCGGTTCCTGGATAGGTGGCTCCACCACTTCCAGCCTGCGGCCCTTGGCCAGAGCCTGCACGAACTTCTCCTCCAGGGGTCTGAGCTCTCCCAGTCCCTCCAGCTTGATCACGGTGATCTCCGGCAGGACTTCCTGCCCGTCCATAAGCTCCAGGGCCCGCTGGAGCCGGCCGGGGGCAGTGACTACGCCGTGCTCTGCCAAGATCGCCTGGTAGCGGCTGTGGAGCAGCTCAAGCTCAGCCCGGCCCGGCCGGGGCATGGCGGCATAGATATCTTCCCCGTAATCCAGCCGGTTAAAGAGCCACTTCAGTTCCTGAATGAACCCGCTGAACTGGGCGATGGGCGCGAAAAACTCCAGGCTCCCCTTGAGCTCCTCCACGCTCTGCCAGACCGCCACCTCTTCCAGGACGCGGTTCTCCTGGTAGGAAACGAGGCCCGCCCGGAGAATCTGCGCGGCCAGCCCGCCTAATGTTGCGGCCAGGGCCGGCTGCCCTTCCCGGGATAGGCGGCGCCTGGTCTGCTTGAGATAAGCACTGGGAACCACGTACAAAACGGTCACACTTCCGCCCCCTAACTAGCGCAGCAGTTCTTCAATGATAAAGGCAACCCCGTCCCGATCGTTGCTGGGGGCAATCAGCCCCGCCTTTTCCTTCAGGAGGGGGGAGCCGTTTTCCATGGCGATGCCCAGCCCCGCCCAGAGGATCATCTCCAGATCGTTGATGTTATCCCCCACCGCGGCCACCTCCGCTGCCGCAAGACCCAGGCGCTCGGCTACGAAGGCTACCCCCGTGCCCTTGTTGGAGTGGGCCGGGAGCAGCTCGATCCCCCGCCAGTCCTCCCGCTCCGCGCCAAAGAGCAGGGCGCTCACCTGTCCGGCGTAGTTCTCTCTGATCTCGGCATAGAGGGGATCCACCTTGGCCGGGTGATCGATGATGGCGATGCGCACAGGGGGGCTGGTAATCTCGATGTCCCGGGCAAATTCCGCGGCTTCGCCGAGGAAATAGGCGAGGAGGTTTTCCGGTTCCCGCCAGCTTCCCTCCGGGGCCAGCACCTTTTCCCCCGCGCTTTCCCCGGTGTAGACCACGTAATTGACCCGCCAACTGTTAAGCTTGTCCACTAAATTCGCGGCCAATGATGGGCAGATGCCGCTCTGCAGCACCGGCTGGAGGCTGGTGGGATCGGCCACCACCACTCCGTTGTGCACCACCATCAGCTCCTGCACGCCTAGGGCCCGGGCCACCGGCAGGGTGTTGCCCAGGCGGCGCCCTGTGGCCAGCACAATCTTGAGCCCCCGCTCCTGGGCCCGGCGCACCGCGGCGGCGGTTGCCGGCGTCAGCTGGGAGCTGCTGTTGAGCAGGGTTCCGTCCACATCTATGGCCAGGAGTTTATACTTCATACTCCACCTCAATCCTAGAGCCAGATGGACACCTCGTCCCGGTCCATCAAGCTGATGCATTCCCGCAGCTTCTCCTGGAGCACAGGATCTTCTGCGGCGGCGTTGCGCACCTGCCTGAGCAGGTCAATCCCCCGCCGGAAGGCAAAGACCAGATCGCCCTCGTCCACGGACGTATCCTCCAGAAGGTCGTTGAAACTCTCCCCTTTGCTCCAGCGGTAGGCCAGCGCCGCCACATGGTCGTGGAACTGCACTGTGGTATAACCCAGCATGTGCCGCTCCATCTTCAGCAGGTGGAGGTAGATGCGCTGGATGGGCCCGAAGTCCAATCTGTGCTTGATCCGCAGCTCATTTTTGCGAGGCTCGTAGCCCACCGCCACCATCACCGCATTGAGCTCCGGCGGGGGATAGGCGTGGAACAGCCCTTCCATGAACAGCTCCGTGAGCAGGAGCTCATGCCCGTGGATCTGGCTGGCAAAGGTGCCCGCCGCGGTGAGCTCATCGTGTTCGAGATAGCCCAAGGCTTCCAGGAGGGCCTTTTTGTCCTCGAACTCCCGGATATACTTCTCCAGGGGGTTGAGGGCCTGTTCCCTGAGGAGCAGGCGTTCATAGGCCTTAACCTTCCGGCGGAAGCGGCGGTTTTCCCGGCGCAGGGAAGCCCGCTCCCGCTTGGGGTAGGCCCGGTAGAAGGCGCTGTCCAGCCTCTGGGTGAGGGCGCGAAGCTCCTTCTTCAGCCCACTGCGGGTACGCTTATTATACGCTGTGCTGAGCTTTCTTTCCAGCTCGATGCGCTTTTTCAAGGCCTGTTCGAACTGCTCCAGCCC
Source organism: Candidatus Darwinibacter acetoxidans (assembly GCF_041936445.1). Taxonomy (NCBI): domain Bacteria; kingdom Bacillati; phylum Bacillota; class Clostridia; order Candidatus Darwinibacteriales; family Candidatus Darwinibacteriaceae; genus Candidatus Darwinibacter; species Candidatus Darwinibacter acetoxidans. The sequence goes on from NZ_JBHGXH010000298.1 coordinate 58,114, forward strand.
CCGCATGTTCTTGATGTAAGGTGCCAGCTCGTCCTGGAGGATCTCCAGCTCCACCAACACCCCCTGGCGTTCGGCGGATGCCTGGTAGGTGGCGAAGTTCTGGCCCAAGATGCGGTAGATCTCCTCTTCGCCGTAGTTTTTCACCAGGTTGAGGATGGAATTATACGTCAGGCTGAACTGGCTCTGCAGGGGCTCCACTTCGTCCTCGTTCATGCTGGGGAACTGGCTGGGATCGAAGTAGTTCAGGTCCACCAGCATGAAGGCAAAGCCTTCCTCGTCGATCCCCCGGCGGCCGGCCCGGCCCGCCATCTGGAAGTACTCCCGGTTGGAGATGGGCCGGAAGGTGATCCCGTCCCATTTGGTGCTGGAATCAAAGCACACCGTCTTGCAGGGGAAGTTCAACCCCACAGCAAAGGTTTCGGTGCAGTAGAGCACCGCGATCAAACGGCGGGTAAACAGCTCTTCCACAATGTCCTTGAGCACCGGCAGCATCCCCGCGTGGTGATAGGCGATACCCTTGAGAAGCAGCCGCCGCAGATGGGGCCAGCGCCCGCTCTCCAGGGAGGGGTACCGCTCCAGGACCTCGTCGATGGCTTCTGCCACCTGCCGCTTCTGTTCGCGGGTTAGGAAATCCTCTGCTTCCCCGAGCTCAAAGGCATTGCTCTCGCATTTGCGCCTGCTGAAGGTAAAAAAAAGGCAGGGCAGGTAATCGTCCTTGATGGCCTTGATCAGGTCCAGGTGGGTGGTGGATTCCGCTTCCGGGCGGCCCGTGGGGCTCTGGGCCGCCAGCCGCTTGTAGCGCTTCTGCACCCGGTTCATGGTGGTAAAACCCAGGGACCGTTCAAACAGAGCGTGTTTGAGGGGAACGACCCGGTGGTTGTTGGTGACTACCTTCACTTCCTGCTGCTGTACTTCCTGAATCCAGCTAGCCAGCTGGTCCACGTTGGGAATCGTGGCGCTCAGCCCCAAGAAGCGCATGGAAGGGGGCATGAAGATCAGGCTCTCTTCCCAGACGCTGCCCCGTTCGGGATCGTCGATGTAGTGGATCTCATCGAAGATCACATAGCGCACATCCCGCACCCGCTCCGGATCTTCGTGGAGCATGTTGCGGAAGATTTCCGTGGTCATGATCAAAATGGGCGCATCGGGGTTGATCACCACATCCCCTGTGAGAATGCCCACAGCCTCTTCCCCCACCACTCCCTTGAACTCCCGGAACTTCTGGTTGCTCAGGGCCTTGATGGGGGCGGTGTACACCACCCGCCCACCTTCTCGGTAGATCTTTTCGATTATGTAATCGGCAATCAAGGTCTTGCCCACGCCGGTGGGCGCCGCCACCAGCACAGACTTGTTTTGGTCGATATAGTCAACCGCCTGCTGCTGAAAGGGATCCAGGACGTAGCCGCGGTACGTACGGGTTTCTGCTTGCTTGGTCAAGGTCAGCCTCCTGTCTAGCAGAATATGCCGCAACCGGTCTGCACATCAATCTGCTCTTCCTATAATCTCACTTTTCGCCGGGAAAAAGACAGAGCTACCTTCAGGAACGGCAGCTCCTTGTCCGCTGTGTCTTTACCTATCCAAAAAACGGAGCACTTCTGCCCTGGTGGGTACGGAGGGTTGGGCCCCCCGGCGGGTCACCGCGATGGCCGCTGCCGCATTGGCGTACTCCACCGCTTCCCTCAGGCTGCGCCCTTCGCCGATCAGGGCCGCCAGCGCGCCTGTGAAGGTATCCCCCGCGGCCACAGTGTCCACCACGTTCACCTGGTGCCCGGGGATGTGGAACTCACCGGCCAGGGTCAACCCGTAGGCACCCTGTGCCCCCAGGGTAATCACCACAGCCAGCACCCCCCGGTCCAGCAGCACCTGGGCAGCCTGCCGGGCGGAGGCCAGGTCCACCACCTCGATACCCGTGAGGAGCTGGGCCTCGCTTTCATTGGGCGTGATCACCGTGATGCAGGGGTAGATGTCCAGGGGTAAAGGCTGGGCCGGGGCTGGATTGAGGATCACCTTCGCTCCCTGGGCATGGGCGGCGCGGACAGCCGCGAGCACCGTCTCCAAAGGGATCTCCAGCTGTATCACTACACAGGAACATTCCGCCATGACAGGCTCCAGGGCCTCAATGTCCCGGGGGCTCACTGCCCCATTGGCTCCGGGGATGACCATAATCCGGTTGTTGCCCTGGGCATCTATGACAATGAACGCCACTCCCGAGGGGTGGTCGTCATCTACCAAGAGGTAGTCAGTCTCGATTCCTTCGGCCTGCAGCGAAGCGATCTGGTCCCGTCCAAAGGCATCCGCGCCGACGCGCCCGGCCATAATCGTGCGGGCGCCCTGCCTGGCCACGGCCACAGCCTGGTTGGCCCCCTTGCCTCCGAAATAGCGGTGAAACTCGCTGCCCAAAATGGTTTCACCGTCCGCGGGGACTCTAGGGACGTGCACCACCAAATCCATATTCAGACTGCCGATTACTAAAATCTTCGTGCGCTGCATCCGCATCCTCCATCTCTCAAGATTGGAACGTATACTGATTTCGGTATAGTTCGCCAACTTCCTGCCCGGGCATACTAGCTTCAGGAGGTGAGCCATGGAGACCAATGAGTTTGGCTTTAACTTCGATCATTCTTACTCGCGCCTGCCCTCCTCCCTCTATTCGCTGGTGCAGCCGGCCAAGGTTCCCAGGCCGGAAATCGTCATCTTCAATGAACCCCTGGCGGAGCTTCTGGGCCTGGATCCCGCCGCGCTGAGCAGCGCAGCCGGCGCTGCCGTCCTATCGGGCAACCGCGTCCCAGAATGGGCCCTGCCCCTGGCCCAGGCCTATGCCGGCCACCAATTCGGCTATTTCACCATGCTCGGGGATGGCCGGGCGCTGCTTTTGGGGGAACAGATCGCCCCTTCCGGCCAGCGCTGGGATCTGCAGCTGAAGGGGACCGGCCCCACCCCTTACTCCCGGGGAGGCGATGGCAAGGCCACCATGGGGCCCATGCTCCGGGAGTACATCATCAGCGAAGCCATGCACGCCCTGGGCATCCCCACCAGCCGCAGCCTAGCGGTGGTGGCCACGGGGGAATTGGTTCCCAGGGAAACCCTGCTGCCCGGGGCGATCCTGGCCCGGGTGGCCCAGAGCCACATCCGGGTGGGCACCTTCCAGTATGCCGCGGCCTTCGCCCCCGACGCCCTCCAGAAGCTGGCAGATTATACCCTGGAGCGGCACTACCCCCAGCTCCGCGGGGAGGCAGACAAATACCTGGCCCTGCTGCGGGAGGTAATCCGGGCCCAGGCCTTTTTGGTCTCCCGCTGGATGCTGGTGGGTTTTGTGCACGGAGTGATGAATACCGACAACATGGCCATCAGCGGTGAAACCATCGATTACGGTCCCTGTGCCTTCTTGGATACCTATGATCCAGCCACCGTGTTCAGCTCCATCGATCATCATGGGCACTACGCCTACGGCCGGCAGCCGGAGATCGCCGCCTGGAACCTGGCCCGTTTTGCCGAGGCGCTGCTGCCCCTGCTCTCCCAGGAGGAAAAGGAGGCGGCACGGGCAGCGGAGGCGGAACTGGCCCGCTTTTCGGACCTATACGACTCCTTCTACCTCGAGGGAATGCGCCGCAAGCTGGGCCTGGCGGATGCGGAGGAGGGAGACCGGGAGCTGGTGCAGCAGCTTTTGGACCTGATGGCCAAGCACCAAGCTGATTTCACCAACACTTTTCTGGATCTCACCTTCCAGGCTTTCTCAACCGGCACCCTCTATCAAACAGACGATTTCGCCCGCTGGGAAGAGCGCTGGCAGGAGCGCCTGGCCCGCAGCGGGCAGAGCGCCGCCTCTGTGCAGGAGCTCATGAAAAGGAGCAATCCGGCGGTGATCCCCCGCAACCACCGGGTGGAAGAGGCGCTGCGCCCCGCGGTACAGAAGGCCGATTACGGGCCCGTGAGAACACTGGTCAAAGTGCTGCAGGACCCCTTCGCCCACAGCCCGGAGCAGCGGGAATACGCCACGCCACCGGAGCCCTCAGGCCTGCCCTACCGCACCTTCTGCGGAACCTGAGAAGAATGGCGATTGGGCATAGACTTTACAATTCATTAGGTGTATACTTAGAAAAGAAGACGCCAAGGAGGTGTGGAAATGCGCGAGAGAGTAGAGGCGGTTCTCGACAGAATTCGCCCAGCTATTCAAGCCGATGGTGGGAATGTAGAGTTGGTCGAAATCAGCCCCGACAACGTGGTTAAGGTGAGACTGACCGGCGCTTGCGTAGGATGCCCCATGTCCCAGCTGACCCTCAAGGCCGGTATTGAACGCATCCTGAAGCAGGAAGTTCCCGAGGTTGTCGCGGTGGAAGCGGCCAATTAGATAGACTGTCAGGAGGAGCTGGGAGCTCCTCTTTTCCGTTTAGGGAGCAAGGCGCACAAAGCAAGAACCAGGGAGGTTGGCCATGAGCGCACAGGTCCTCAAGGCTTTGGGTGAGGCGGTTTTCCAGGCGGGCTTTGATGCCTTTGCCGTAATGCCGGCGCGTCCTTCTAAGCGCCTGCTGCCCCTTTTGCGGCAGGCCCAAGAAGAGGGGCGTTATCCTGATTTTGTGGATCAGGATGTGGAAAAGCGCCTCGATCCCCGGAAGCTGCAGCCCAGCGCCAAGACGGTCATCGCCCTGGCCGTGAGCTACAACACCGGCCAGCCGGGACCTGTTCCTCCGCTCCACGGCACCATCTCCCGCTACGCCTGGGGTTTGGACTACCACCGGGTGCTGGGCCGGCGCCTGGACCAGCTGATCAGCTGTCTCCAGGAACGCTTTGGAGCCCGGGAATGCACCAAGGCTGTGGATACCAGCTTCCTGGTGGACCGGGCCCTGGCGGTGGAAGCGGGCCTGGGTTATGCCGGCGGAAACTGCGCGGTCTACGTGCCGCCCTATGGCTCCTGGGTTTTCCTGGGGGAAGTGCTGGTGGATGTGGAACTGCCTGCCACCAGTCCCAAAGGGCAGGGCAGCTGGTCCTGCCCGGTGGACTGCGGCCGGTGCATCAAGGCCTGTCCCACGGGGGCCCTTCTGGCTCCTGGCAAGATCAACCCCCACATCTGCCTCTCCTACCTCACCCAGATGAGCGGGCCCATTCCCCTGGAGTTCCGCTCTAAGCTGGGCAGCCGGCTGTGGGGCTGCGATACGTGCCAGCAGGTCTGCCCCGTCAATCGGGAGGCGCCAGTAACCCGCCACCGGGAGTTCGCTCCATTGGTGGGCCCCCATGTGCCCCTTTTGCCTCTGCTCAGTTTAAGTAACAGGGAGTTCCAGGAGCAGTTCGGCCAGACCAGCGTGGCCTGGCGGGGCAAAAACATCCTGCAGCGCAACGCCTGCCTCATTTTGGGAAACCAGGGGGCCCGTGCTGCGCTCCCCATTTTAAAGAAAACAGCCCAAGGGCACCCCAGCCCCCTGGTGAGGGAAGCTGCGGAGTGGGCTGTGGCCAAGCTGGGCTAGTGCCCAGCTTCTTGTTTGGCGGCGGCTAAAGCCTTTTCCAGCTCCCGGCGGTAGGCACCGTTGGAGCTTTTCGCGGAGGTCAAAACCTGCTCCAGGAAGGCCACCGCCTCCTCGCCGCCGTAACGGGCAATGGACAGGGCGATATGAACCTTGTCCTCATTTTCCTCGGGATAATGCTCGAAGATCTCCTTGAGTAGGCTCCACCGGCGTTTGCTGGGCGGCCCGCTGCTCAAAAAGAGGGCGAGATAAGGCAGGAGCGGAGAATCCCTGTGTTTGCGGACAAAGCGGCGCATGGCGGGCAGCGCTTTCCCCGCGAAACTCTTCAGCAGCGACCAGGACTCATAGAAGAGCGGGTCGTCCCAGTCCAGTTCTTCCAGAAGTTCTAAAATGGTATCGCTCACCTGGCTCAGCTTCCAGCGGTTGCAATAGACCAAGAGCCTGAGCAAAAACCTGGAATCCACGCCCCCGTGCACCAGGCGGGCCTCGAGGATCATGGTGATCAGATCCACCACTACCTCGTCAGGTTCCACATCCAGATACTGGAACCCCGTGGAGAAACCCTCCAGGAAGTTATCGTACTCATCCCGCTCTAAGGGGATGTTCAGCTCTGTGTAGCCGGAACCGCCCTGCCGGAAGTTGCGGAACACCCCCAGATCCGCCACTACATTGCCCTTCACCTTGCGGCGTTTCTGCCTTTCTGTGGCCAGATCTTCCAGGGGGTAGTTGAAATACGGGGTGACCCGGAGGTTGTTCATGAGGGTCTGCAGGCCGGAAAGGGCAATCTGGATGCGGGGATGGCTCACCTGCAGCCAGATGGGCCTCAGCCGCGCCCCCCGCAGCATGCGGGCCCCAACCTGCCCCAAGACGGCGGTGAGCTTGGGCCCAAGCTCCGCTTCCCTCCCCCGCAGCAGCCTGTGGGCCCTGCGCAGCAGCTCGTCCAAGCCCTCGGAGGGGGCAGCCTCCAGGGCGGCGTAAGCCTGCATCATCTCCCCGTAAACCGCCAGGCGCCAGCGGATGCGCGGCGCCGGGCCCTGTAAGAACCGGTCCACAACGTATTGAACGTCCAGGGGAAACCGGAACTTGTTCAAGTCAGCCAAAAGATTCTCCACATAATGCTCCACTGCCGCCCGGGCCTTTAAGAGATCGGCCCTGCTTTTCAAGGTGGCATGGAGCAGGGCAGCCGCCGCCAGCAGTTCCAGAGAAGCGGTGTAAGCTGCCAGCATCAGATCGAGCTCATAGAAGTACAGGCTTTCCTTTATTTCCAAACAGGACGAAACAAAGCCATCGGCCGTGGTTATTTCTTTGATTTCTGCAAGTAATTCCTGGTAATCTCTCTGCACTGCTTGCTGCCTCCCTATCGCCCCGACTCAATGGCGGCCCGGGCCAGAGCATCACAACGGTTATTGTACTTATTATCGCTGTGTCCCTGCACTTTAATCCATTGGATCTGGTGGATTTCCGCAAGCTCCGCCAGGCGCTGCCAGAGATCCCCGTTGCTCACCGGTTGTTTCCTGGCATTGAGCCAGCCGTTGCGGCGCCAGTTGTCAAGCCACCCCAAATTGAAGGCGTTAACCAGGTAAGCACTGTCTGAGTAAAGCCTCACCCTGCAGGGCCTTTTCAAGCTTTCCAAAGCCCTGATGGCCGCGGTGAGTTCCATGCGCTGATTGGTGGTCATGGGTTCGAACCCCGAGATCTCCTTTTCGTGCTCGCCGAAGATGAGGATGGCTGCCCATCCCCCCGGCCCCGGGTTGCCGCTGCAGGCACCGTCAGTGTAGATCTCCACCTGCGGCCTCAGAGTGATCACTCCTCCTCCCCAGCCTGCTCAATTGGCAGAGCTGGGACAAAGTGTTACAATATTAATAATACCATACTATACGATCTTTTGTATTTGGGGAGAGAATCTATGGCGGAAAGAACGGAAAAAATCACTTCTGGAGAGGCCCACGCGGGCCAGCCCTGCATCCTGTGCCAGGAAACCATCACCGCCCAGGATCAAGTGGTGGTCTGCCCCCGCTGCCGCAGCGTGCAGCACGTGGACTGCTGGAAGAGCAAAGGCGGCTGCGGCAGGGCTGGTTGTCCACAGCTGGCCCGCGCCGTGGTGGGGGAAAAGCCAGCGGGCGACGGCCCGCCGCCCCCGGTTTCCAAGAAGGTGATTGTGGGAAGCATTCTGGTGGCGGCTGCCCTCATCCTCTACATTATCTTCCGACCCCAGCCGCCGGATCCGGCCATGGGCAGGGTGAAGATCGTCTTTTTGGCCGAGGCTTCCTACGACCTGGGCGAAGTCATGACGGAACTGGCCGAAAGCTGGAATGAAACCCACGAGACCATCTACATCGACCTGCAGCTTCTGCCCCTGGGGACTTTAGACCCCAAGCTGGTGGTGCTCATCGCCGCAGGGGATGCACCGGATGTGATCGCCCTAGATGAGAACCGCTTCACCTACTTCACCGAGCAGGGCGCCCTGCTGGCCTTAGGCCAGGATCAAACAGGTAAGCCTATCTACGGCCTCCAGCACCCCGCGCAGCTGACCAAACTGGTGGTGTGGGGGGATACGGCGCATCCCGAAGAAGCCCTGGAAGTCCTGCACTACTTCCACGAGAACATTCCCCCCGCGGATCTGGAGGCCCTGAGCAACCAGGGCAGCATCCCCCTGCCCCTATTTGGTTTCTAGGCCCTGGCAAGAGAGGCACTCCCTTTTAGAGAGTGCCTCCTTTTTTTAGAACGATACCTGGGGAACTTCCTGGGCCCCTGGGGATGCTTCGAAGAAGCGCTTAGGTTCCTTCCCGAACACGCTGGCAATCAAATTCATGGGGAAACGGCGGATGGTGGTGTTCCAAGTCTGCACCGACTCGTTGAAACGCATGCGCTCTGTGGCGATGCGGTTCTCCGTCCCCGCCAGCTCATCTTGGAGGCGGATAAAGCTGGTGTCGGCCTTCAGTTCGGGGTAAGCCTCGCTGATGGCCAGAAGTCTGCCGAGAGCGGAGTCCAAACTCGCATTGGCCTCCATCTGATCCTCTGGAGTACGGGCAGCCAGCAGCCGCGAGCGGGCTTCAGCCACATCGGCGAAAACCTGCTGCTCGTGGCTGGCATAGCCCTTAACCGTTTCCACCAGGTTGGGAATGAGATCTGCCCGCCGCTGCAGCTGGTTCTCCACCTGGGCCCAGCGTCCTTCCACATTCTGCTCCAGTTCCACTAAACGGTTGTACGCGGAAATGACCCTGATGCCAAGCAGTATGACAATGACTGCGATGACAACGAGAACTAGCGTTCCTTTTTTCATTCTCTCCACTCTCCTTTTCCTTCCTTAGAATCTCCTGCCTGCTCCACCGCCGCCGCTGCGGCCTCCCCCAAATCCCCCGAAGCCGCCGGAGCCTCTGCCTGTGGGCATCCGCGGCCCGCCCATGGTGGGACCTGGGACAAAGATGGTTCTCCGACCGGAACCGCCGCCGCTAGCCCCGCCGCCCCTGGGCGGATAGAAGCGGTTGCGGCGCAGCAGCAGCACGATGAGGATAAAAATGAGAAACGAATAAAGCCAGCCGAAATCTCCTTTTTCCTCTTCCGCGATCTCGAACTTCTCCCCGGCCAAGATGCGGGCATAGGCCTTGGCCATGGCCGTGATCCCGGCCCCGTAATCCCCTTCCCGGAAGTGGGGCATGCCCTCCTGATCGATCACCGCCCCAATCAACCCATCGGGAAGCACACCTTCCAAGCCGTAACCAGGCTCCACCTCAATGGCCCGCTCCGCCACGGCCAGGAGGATGAGCAGGCCGCTGTCTTCAGGACCGCCGATCCCCCATTCGTTAAACAGCCCGGTGGTGTACTCCTTGGGATCCAGGGGATCGGTGCTGGCCACAGTGACCACCGCCAGTTCCACCCCCTGGTCCGCGCGCAGCTGCTCGGCCAAAACCTGCAGCTCCGACTGGCTGCGGCGGTCCAGCACATTGGCAAAGTCGTTCACGAAACCCTGGGGCTGGGGAAAGGCAGCCCAAACGGGGCCAGCGACCAGAACCGCAAAGAGGAAAACTATGGTCAACCCAACGAGTTTCCTGCTTCTCTTCATCTCTTACCTCTCTCTTTTCATCCACTCCCCGTGACGCCCCAGCACTTCACCCAAGCGGTAGTAGCGGCCAAAACCGTAAACCAGGGCATCGGCGGCGTAAGGGTCGAAGCGCTGATCCGCCACATACTGTTCAGCATAGTGCACTGAGACTACTTCCCCCAGGAACAGATCGTGGCTCCCCAGGGGAAGCACCTGCACCACCCGGCATTCCAGGTTTACCGGGCACTCAGCCAGAAGCGGCGCCGCCACAGAACTGCCGGGCAGGGCTGTGAAGCCGCAGCGGGCGAACTTATCAACCTCCCGGCCGCTGACATTGCCGCAAAAATCCACCAGCTCCACCTGGGATGCCCGGGGGATATTCACCACGAATTCGCCCGATTGCTTAATTATATCATACGAATAGCGCTCTGGGCGAATACCCAAGCTGATTATTGGCGGTTCTGAACAGGCCACCCCTGCCCAGGCCAGGGTGATGATATTTGTCCTGTCGCCATGGGCACAGCTCACCAAAACAGGCGGCAGAGGATACAGCCAGGTCCCGGGTCCACCCATCCGCTTCGCCATCCTACCCACTCCCCTCAAATTCTTCCAATCAGCTCTCTGCTTCCACCGGCAGGGATCGGTACACTTCCTGCCCTTCCCGCCAGAGGAAATCACCGGCGGTGAGCTCCTGGATGACCTGGCGCAGAGGTTCCCTTTCCTCTGGCAGGAGCAGCACGTGGAAGGTCACCTTCTCCAGATACTCCGTGTCCTGGAGAAAAACACCCTGGGTCAGCAGTTCGTTTTGAACTCTTCCTAGATGGGTGTAATCCACAGTGATGCCCACCTCCAGTGCAGGGACCATGCGTACGATCCCGGCGGCCTTGAGCGCCTCCCGGGCTGCTCCGCCGTAAGCACGGACTAAACCACCCCTGCCCAGGAGGATACCGCCGAAATAGCGGGTGACCACCACGGCACAGTTCACCACCTCATGGGCCTTGAGCACTTCCAAAACAGGCAGGCCCGCCGTGCCGCTTGGTTCATTGTCATCACTGTATTTTTGAACCTCCTGGTTCATTCCTATGATATAGGCCGGTACATTGTGGGTGGCGTTCCAGTGTTCTTTGCGTACTGCTTCGATGAACGCCTCCGCTTCTTCCCGGGTCTGGACGGGCTTGATGCGGGCAATGAACTTGGACTTC